>NZ_JBYQFJ010000002.1:0-283110 GCF_057836705.1 Virgibacillus carmonensis
ACGGAAGCGAACTGCTTATGTCTCGAGTGTCTAGGCGCTGGAGCTAGACAATTAATCGCCAAAATTTTATACTTTTTTTCTTTGCTCATAAAAAAAATACAGCTAAAGGGAGTCCTTTAGCTGCATGCAATTTAATCTCTATTCCTCGTTTTATTCGGAAGTTGTTCATCTTTAAGCATCCTTACAAACGATATGAGCATCAGTATTAATATAACGGTAAATGGTAACGCCGATACGAGCGATGCGGTTTGTAATGCATTTAACCCACCCGCTATTATCAACACTACTGCAATGGCGGTGATTAATATACCCCAAATTATTTTACCAGTAAGTCCCGGATTAAGACTTCCTTTTGATGTCATGCTACCCAATATAAATGTCGCTGAATCGGCTGATGTAACTAAGAAAGTAAAGATCAAGAATATAGCCAATACTGACATAATATCCGTAAGTGGTAAACCACCAAATGTCTTAAATAACGCTACTGCCAGATCATTATTGACCGCTTCTGCAATACCGGTACCATTATTCAAATCACTAAATAGCGCTGTGCCACCAAATGCAGCAATCCATAAACATGCAATTGCAGGTGGAACAATTAAGACGCCAACTACAAATTCTCGAATCGTCCTGCCTTTTGATACACGAGCCACAAATGCACCAACAAACGGTGACCATGCAATTGCCCAGGCCCAGTAGAAAATAGTCCAGTCACGTACCCACGTTCCACCTGAATAAGGCGATAGTCGTAAGCTGTATTGAATAAAGTTTGTGAAATAATCACCTAAGCCTAAAACAAATGTATTTAAAATAAAAACGGTAGGTCCGGTAAAAAATACAAAAACTAATAGTAATAAACAAAGTCCCAAGTTTAGATTACTTAAGTATTTAATCCCTTTGTTGAGTCCGGTGCTGGAGGAAAGTAAATATGTCAGCAACATAACACCAGCTATGGCAAGTTGTACCCACAATGAATCAGGCACGCCAAATACTGTTTTCAAGCCACCAGTCATTTGCAGGATACCTAACCCTAAGGAGGTTGCGACACCCATAACGGTCGCAATTACAGCTAATGAATCAATCGTAGTTGCAATACTTTTATTTTTACCTATCACAGGTTTAATGGATGACGATATTAATCCTTTTTTCCCTTTCTTAAATTGCAAGAAGGCAATTACGAGTCCTACAATTGCGAAAACTGACCACTGACTAACGCCCCAGTGGAAAAAGGCATACCCCATTGCCACTCTCGCTGCTTCTTCTGTTTGTCCTTCTAATCCGGGAAAAGGTGTATTGAAAAAATGACTCATTGGTTCTGCAACACCCCAGAATACCAATCCTGCACCAAATCCAGCGGAAAACAGCATTCCAATCCAAGTGAAAAATGGGTACTCAGGTCTGGAATTTGCTGGTCCGAGTCTAATTTTTCCGTATTTCGTAATGGATATCCCAAATAAAAATAATACAAAAATGAATACTGCTAACAGATAAAACCAGCCAAAGTTAATGGTTGTGAAGCTAAATAATGTTTCAGCACCAGTCTTAAATTTTTCTGGCCAAACTGCACCGAATATTACTAAAAAAGTAACAATAATTACTGAGATAAAAAATACGGGATTTTTGTATGTATGTTTTTCCATAACAAGTCCTTTCCATAACATAAGTTTGTTTTCATAAGTAAGTTTAGACACGCGTGAATTAAGTAGTTTTACCATATAAAGGATTAACATATTTAGTATAACCGTTTTCATTATGAGTTAAACTTGTAATTAACTAACTAATTTCTTGTTTTATTAAGATTGTAACCAAACCAGACTAAAGCTAATGATAATAATGTTTCGCAATCCAATACACTGCATGCAAACCAAAATACTATATTAATACCAAAGATAAAAGCGGATCCATTGCTGTGGCATCAATTACGATTGTATGCGCTGTTATAACTTTTAATGAATCTGAACCGGTTGCAGCGCTTGTGGCTATTGTATCGATAGTTGTGACAAAAACAATGGATAGTACTTGGAAAACAAGTAGGAATAAAAGTAATGGAACAATCGATTTTGTGTTTACAAAAAGAAGAAATCCGCCAAGTAAAGGTACATAAAGTAAATTATTTTTTGCGGAAAGGGAATCAAGTTTCCTTCCAACAACGTGTGCCAGAAAAGGGTCCCAAGCCCAGCTAACTTAAAGTTATCGCAAACAAACCAAAAACGATGAAGCCCATAACGAAACCAGTTAGTAAAATAATCCAAATATAAGTGGGAAAACCTAGATTCCAACTTTTAGCTTGAGTAGTTTCTGCGATCAGCATCATAGAATCACCAATAATTGCGATTGCAGTTAGCATAGCTATACCGATTACGCGCTTTTTAGCAGTCATTTTGTGTTCCCAATTCACCAATTCTATAAAACTAAAATATTAGGATACTGGCAATTAAAGCACAATAAAAAGAGCGCATCTTAATAGCTGATGCCCTCCACAAATAATTTATTCTTTAGTAAACGTACCTTCCGAAATGAATGTATCTACTTCTTTACGATTAGAAGGCTTTTCCCGTTCATGGAACTTTTCTTCCAGTAATTCTTTCTCACCTTTATAGCCAAGTGCAATAATAGCTTGTATTGCATAATTGTCTGGAACCTGTAATACTTCTCTTGCTTTATCCCTATCGAAACCACCCATGCCATGTGTGATTAATCCTTTACGAGTTGCTTCTAACGCCAGGTAACCCCAAGCAGCTCCAGTATCAAAAGCGTGTGTTACGTTATCGCCAAATCGTTCTGAATCCATTTTCGAAGTAATAGCAATTAACACAGGTGCATTTTTACACCATTCCACATTGTTATCGAAAATAAACGAATGAAATTTCGCTCGGTCCTCATCATTACGTGCCACTACAAAATGCCATGGCTGCATGTTTGCCGCAGAAGGTGCCCATCTTGCTGCTTCAAATATACTATGAATAACACTTTCTGGTACTTCTTTATTTAAAAATGAACGTGGTGACCATCTTTGCAAATAAATTGGATCAATATCATGAGTTGCAGTACGATGTTTTTGTACATTATTCATAAAAATAACTCCTTTTTCATATGATTGTCATAGGTTGAATTTCCACGGATAATTATACATTAAATACTTACTAAAAGATACTCTTTTACTTTTAGTAATTAATAAAAGCTAAAGGCTAAAGTCAAACCAGGTTTCAAAATAGTTATAATGGGAATATTTAAAAAAAGACCTACCTCATTTTAAGAGATAGATCTTTGACTTATTATTTATCTTACGCGACGAACATGTCCTTCAAATTCATCTGCCCAATAACCACTAGTCATATTTGCAACTGCTAACCCAGTTGAGTTTTGTGCACCAATAAACTTGCCTCCACCCACGTAAATTCCTACATGGCCATTGGTTTTATACGTATCAAAGAATACTAGATCTCCTGGTTGTATATTGCTATATGAAACTTTCTGTCCAACATTTTGCAGTCCAGACGTACTTGAAGGAACTGAAATTCCACCTTGTCTAAATGCCCAAGCTATAAATCCAGAACAATCAAACCCACTTGGACTTTCACCATTCCATACATATGGCGTACCAAGATGTGGATATCCTGCGTTGATTGCAGTGCTTATTCCACCACCTGGAGCTGGAGCAACTGACTTATTTGCTTTAGATTCTTTCTTTTTTGTATCGTTTGAACTTTGTTTAGAACTTTCATTGCTAGTAGAAGAAGCATTTGAGCTTTCACTACCAAGTGTAGCTAACTCACTGGAATTACTATCGTTTGAAGAAGTTTGTCCATCTTCAGTAGAAGCCTCTTCAGCCTCAGCAATTGCACGTTCACGTTCTATGCTTTTTTGGGCAATATTTTGATTAACTTCTGCTTCAATTACTGCTAGTGAACCATCTTTTATTTCTAAGTCTTCTTTCATTACTTCTAGATCTTGTTTTTTGTTTTTTAACGCTTCTTTTGCTTCGCCGTTTTGTTCTTTTTGTACTAAAATTGTTTCTTCCATACCTTCAAGTTCCACTTTCATATCTTGTAAAGCAGTCAATTTTTTTTCAATTTTCCCTTGTTTATCTTCTACTTCGCTTTTAGCCTTTTCCTGTTCTTTCATTAACTCAGCGTCTGCATTTGTAATTTTATTTACTGCTGACACGCGGCTTATTAATTCTCCAAAACTTTTGGATCCAAAAATGACATCCATATATCCGATGTCCCCACCGCTTTTTTGGTAGGACACAATGCGGTCTTCCAAAACTTCATATCTTGCTTCTATTTCTTTTTCCAAATCCTTGATCTCGTCTTCTAATGCTTTAACTCCTGCTTTTTTATCTTCAATTTTATTTTTTGTTTCACTCAATTTTTGTTGATTTTGTTTTAATGCACTATCTACTTGTTCTATCTTTTCATTAAGTTTCTTTAAATCTACCATTATTTCTACTAATTTTGATTCTGCTACTGATAGATTCGCTTGAACAGCGGATCGTTCGCTTTGTATTTCTGATTGCTTGTTTTTTAGATCTGCTGCCGTTTCTGCTAGTACTGTGTTATTTACGAACATGCTCCCTAAACCAACCACCGCCACAGTAGTTAGAGTTATTATCGATTTTTTCAATTGATATTCCCCGCTTCCCCTATTTCACACCTGTATGTTTGTTTTCTCTATGTCTAGTATTTATGTATGTAAGGTGATCTATATTTTTTATATTATGTATTCTGATATTATTTTCTTAGGCAATTAGTAGTATATCATTCAAAAATGACATGAATGTAATAGTTATATTACAATTATGTTTCAATTGTGATAGAATTCCCTCTTTTATTACATATTTTGTAAAAATTATGGAATATAAAAAGGTTTACTAAACTAGTTGCGCGATTCTGATCTAGACATAGACGGGGCATAGGCTCCTTACATTCTAAAATGTAAAAAAGTTTACCTATCGTTTAAAATAGGTAAACTTTTTTCATTAATCAAACCATCCTTTTTTTCGAAACCAAAGGTACATACCGAGGGAAATACTAAGCATTATGACCCAAATGACAAAATACCCATACTTCTCATCAAGCTCTGGCATAAATGTGAAGTTCATCCCATAAATGCCAACAATAAATGTTAAAGGCATGAAAATTACGGAGATAACAGTAAGTACTTGCATCGTTCGATTGGTTTGTTGTGCATTTAAAGACAAATAACTATCTCTAATGTCTTGTGTCAATTCCCGATTTGATGCAACCATGTCTGCTACTTTAATTAAATGGTCATGTATATCCGCGAAATATTCCTTCCGTTCCTGGACCCCGTCTAAATGATGTGAATTCAAAATACGGTACAATAAATCTCGCATCGGATGTACCATTTGACGTAGCTTTAATAGTTCTCCACGCCGATCGAATAATTGCTCTAATAAATTTTCCATCGACAATTTTTTTGTATTGTCCTCAATTTCATTAATATGGTCCTCAATTGTATAAACGATAGGGAAATACTCATCTACAACAAAATCCAGTAATTGATAGAAAACGTAATATTCATCATATGAATGATTGTTATCTTTTCTTTTCAGCAAACTTTTCACTAATTCTGTATACGATGATTGCTGTTTGTGATAGGTTACAATAAAATTATCTCCCATAAAAATATCTATTTCTTTTTTTGTTAATGATTGTTTTTCCACCGAATGAATAACAAAAAATGTGTGATCCTCATAATAATCAAGCTTAGGACGCTGTAATTCATGGATACAATCTTCAATTGCTAAAGGGTGAAACTGAAAATATACCTCCAGAAGCTTTGTTTCAATATCAGTTGGACTTTCAAAGTCAACCCAGTACCAGTCATATGCATGATTATTAAGATCGTCAAGTGTAATTTCTTCAATGCGCTCTACATTTTGTTTTTGTGCTAATATCGTAATCATCGACTCATACTTTCTAAAATAGTTTTATATTACCTTCTTTTACCCTATTCGACAGATTTTTACTCCACAATTTTCTTGAATTACTGATATAAAGGTGAAAGTTGCCGGTGAATCATGGTCAAATACTGATGGAAGTCCCGAAGTTGCTGATGAATCACGTTAAAATGCTGATGCAACCACCTGACAATTAAGAAAAACTCAGGGCGCCTTGAAAGACACGACAAGCATAAGCAGAGCGGTGCAGTGTGGATGGGTTTCCTTGAGCGGAAGCGAACTGCTTATGTCTCGAGTGTCTAGTCGCTGGACCTAGACAGACTTTCGTTTATACTTTCTTTACAATTTAAAAAGGACTTGCTAACACAAGCCCCCAATCAAAGACAATATTATTTCGAAAACTGTTCTGCTTCCGTTGAATTCTTTAAGGCTGTAGTAGATGAGGTACCACCTGAAATAACCTGTGCTACTTCATCAAAGTAACCTGTTCCTACTTCACGTTGATGGCGTGTTGCGCTATACCCATATTTTTCACTAGCAAATTCAGCTTGTTGCAATTCTGAATATGCTGCCATTCCCCCGTCCTTATACTTCCGAGCGAGTTCAAACATACTATGGTTCAGTGCATGGAAACCAGCTAATGTAACAAACTGAAACTTATACCCCATTTCCCCCAATTCTTTTTGAAAAGTTGCTATTTCTTTATCTGATAGTTTGCTTTTCCAATTAAATGACGGGGAACAATTATAAGCTAACAATTTATTTGGATATCTTTCATGAATGGCATCAGCAAATTGTTTTGCTTCTTTTAAATTGGGTTCAGACGTTTCACACCAAATCAAGTCGGCATAAGGCGCGTACGCTAATCCACGGGCGATTGCCTGGTCAATTCCGGCTTTTGTTTTATAAAACCCTTCTTGTGTACGTTCACCTGTAATGAACGTGTTATCTTGTGGATCAAAATCACTTGTGATTAAATCCGCTGCATTTGCATCGGTTCGTGCTATGACAAGTGTCGGAGTCCCCATCACATCAGCTGCAAAACGTGCAGCAATTAAGTTCCGAACAGCTGTCTGTGTTGGTAATAATACTTTTCCACCGAGATGCCCACACTTTTTCTCTGAGGACAATTGGTCTTCAAAGTGTACCGCTGCTGCCCCTGATTCAATCATGGATTTCATCAATTCAAATACGTTTAATTGACCACCAAACCCTGCCTCAGCATCGGCAATAATGGGTGCAAACCAATCAATTTCTCCATTACCTTCTGCAAAGTGTATTTGATCAGCGCGTTGCAATGCTTGATTAATCCGCTTCACAACTTGTGGAACACTATTTACAGGATATAGGCTCTGATCAGGGTACATATGACCTGCCAAGTTGGCATCTGCAGCAACTTGCCAACCACTTAAGTAAATGGCTTTAAGGCCGCCTTTTACCTGTTGAACAGCTTGATTTCCTGTTAAAGCACCTAGCGCATTCACATACTCCTCTGTGTTGATAAGATTCCACAGTTTTTCTGCCCCCTTTCTAGCAAGTGTATGTTCAATATCAACTGATCCCCGTAACCTGATAACATCTTCCGCTGTGTATGGCCGCTCCACTCCTACCCATCGTAAATCACTTTTCCATCTATCCTTTAAGTTACTGACACGATTTTGCTCCATTCCAATTTCCCCCTTGGATTAAATAGATTATATGCCGGAATAATTAAGAACTTAGTGACCGTTTTCTTCACCAATTAGCTGATAAAATAGATCCATTGCTATTTTTAAACTTCCCTTCAAAAGTTTTATACCTTTTATTCCTTGTAGTACACACTGTTATGATACAGTATATAATAATTTTATTGTTATAGTACAATAAACCCAAAAAAATTTACTCTTCTTTCTTAGATAAACAGTATTCACACTCAAGCATGTAGTTCTTTACGTCAATGTTATCCCCACACTGCTGACACTTAGTGTTCATCAAATTCCCACCTCTTTTATATAACAGTTTAGTTTATTGTGTTTCTGTTATAAAACAGTCTATGCTATTGGTTTAAAAAATGCAACCCTTTTTTCAAAAAAATGAAAAAACAGTTCAAGTCGATAACCAACCTGAACTGTTTTTTCTATTTCACCAGATCATGCTTAAACGCATAAATGACTGCCTGGGTACGATCTTGAACCTCAAGTTTACCTAATATATTGCTGACGTGTACTTTTACCGTTTTTAATGCGATAAATAACAAGTCAGCAATTTCCTGATTTGTTTTTCCCTGTGCTATTAACATTAAAATTTCCATTTCTCTGCTTGTCAGCTGTTCATGCAACTGATCAACTGGCTGTGTCCGCATTCTGGTCATTATTTTTCCAGTCACTTCAGGTTCTAAAATAGATTGCCCTCCAAAAGTAGAACGTATTGCTTTAGCAATTTCACTAGCTTTTGAAGTTTTCAACATATAACTTGTAGCTCCTGCTTCGAGAGCGGGATATACTTTTTCATCATCGATAAAGCTTGTAACAATTATAACCTTTGCTTCTGGCCATTGTTCAATAATTTGCTTCGTTGCTTCAATACCGTCCATTTCTTTCATGACCAGGTCCATTAAAATGATATCGGGTTTTAAAGCCAAAGCCATTTCAACTGCTTCACCGCCATCATCCGCTTCTGCCACCACCTCAATATCGGCTTGCGCGGATAAATAGGCTGTCACCCCAATTCTGACCATTTCATGATCATCCGCAAATAACACTTTAATCATTGTTTTCACCTTCTTTTTTCAAGCGTGGAATTTTCACCTCTACTCGAGTTCCTTCATTTGGTAGACTGATAATTTTACAAGTTCCACCAACTTCGCTCGCTCTTTCGCTCATATTTTGCACGCCATATGAGCTTGTACGGACTTTTTCGACATCAAATCCTATTCCATTATCCTCTATTCGTAAAATAGCTGTATCGTCCCGTTCAATTAATAATGCATGTAAAGTCGTAGCTTTAGCATGCCGCAATGTATTGGATACAGACTCTTGTAGAATTCGAAATAGCTGATCTTCAATTCCTTTTTCAACGGTGAATTTTTCTATTTTCCATTCAATCTCCATTGGAACCTTCTGCCTTAATTCAAGCAATAATTCCTGGGCGCCTTCTTGTAGCGATTTACCTTTTAATGCGACTGGCCTGAGATGTAGTAATAAAGCTCTCATTTCTAACTGGGACTGATGGATCATCTTTTCCACCATACGAAGTTGTTGTTTACCAGTCTCTATATCTGGTAAATCATTTTCATTTATTGCTGACATCATCATGGATGCTGCAAATAATTGTTGACTAACAGAATCATGTAATTCTCTCGCAAGGCGATTTCTTTCCTGCACAACTACTTCCTGGAGACTTTTTTCCCGTTCATTCGCTCTTTCTGTCACCATTCGCTGGGAATGTTCCGCTTGCAACCTGAATTTTTCTTGTACCTGTTCCATCCGTTGTTGAATTGTGTTTAATTCTTTATGGGGTTCCTCTTCCATTGTCAGTTTTTGGCCTTTGACTATTTCGTCCAACTGCCGATCAATTCGATGGAGTCGTTGCCGCCAATAAAATCCTGTAGATACACCTATTATAAACCCAGCAACAACAGGGATAATAAAAACCAATAACAAGTAAGAAAAATTCGCAATTTCCTGATTTTTAAGTAATGACCAACTATCTAAAGGAAAGGTAATCAGTGTTACACCAATCACCATAAATGATATAAATACACTGAATAAAACCGCTGTGATAACGTGACGCATCATTATATTCATATCCGCTTCACCTCGATGTCTCCAGACAGTAAAGACGTAATGATTTTGACTTGAGGATAAGTAGATTCATACTTCTCTGTTCTATATAATAAAGATTGATTCATCAATTTCTGGTGATGGAGGCCAAAAATATGTGCACGCCCAAATACCGAACTATGGTGTATGCTAACTTCTACTTCATACGGAATATAAATTTCAATATTACCAACAAGGTGACGAATCGAAATGACAGCCGTTTCATCTTGTAAAACGGTATTGCTTAGGTCGATGACTCTGTCACCAAAAGCTCCATGTATATTGATATCGTGCCATTGATACGCTTGGTCCATGGTTTCCTGATCCCCAAATACTTTATGATTAAATAAGGCTTTCGTTTTAATGATTGTTTCTTGGTTAACATCTTCTTGTGAAGTAATGCCAGGTTGAATATGATCAGGTTCTTTTTTAGACTTAGAATAATTGACAATGAATAATAGGATACCTGCTATAATAAGAAATCTGATAGCCATCATATTAAAAACAGCAAACGCTAGACCAATGATGCCGATCCAAAAGAAAATTTTCCCCCATAGTCTATAAAACCTTTTCCAACCAATATATATAAATAAACCAAAAAACAAGGCAGATATGATCATGCCTCCACCAAAAAAGGTTATTTCTATGATAAAGAGGATCACCCCAATAATTAATATCCAGTTTAATGTATCTGTTGATAATCTCTGAAACATAAGGTGACCCCCTTTTGTTTATGTAATAAAAAGACGCAGAGTACTGCGCCTGCTTTAGTATATCATTTTTTCATAAAAAGCTGCATATGAAAAATTTTAGTTTTTATCAGCTTTTTTGTCTGTGTTCATTTCTTTTTCAAGCTTTTCAATCTTACTGTCAAACGTGTTTCGATAGTAAGAACTATTAACTTTAAACTCTAAGTCTTCAATATAGCGCTCCATTTCAGTAAATCGAGCTATTGGTTTATCTGAAGAGCCTTCTACAGCACGATTTAGTTGATGATTTGCATGTGCTACATTTTCACGGCCCATTAACTCCATGCGACGCAAATGCATATCCTTTAGTTTGTACTTCATTTCTTCGTATTTTTGTTCAAGCATTTCTAGTTGTTCAACAGACTCTTCGCGAGAGGATTTTAATCTATTTGCTCTTGATTGATAATCTTCGTGCTCTTTCATTGCAAATTCACGCATTTCATTCTCGCCTGCGTTTTCAGCAATATTAGCTTGCTTCAAGCGCTTATCAGCAAAATCCTGTGCCTTATGATATTCACTTGTGAATTCATCTTTCAATCGATATTGACGCTCTACAAGCTTTCTTACTTTTTCCTTTTCTTGCTCACTCTGACGTAGATATTGATTTAACGCAGCTATCGGATTCTTTTGTTCTTTTTGATCGATCATATTGTGAAGATCTGCTGAAATGGAATCCTTCATTCGTGTAAATACGTTTGTCATATTACTTCTCTCCTCATTTTTAATTATTTAATTCGGCCCATTGTCTCTCGAAATTCTTAAATGGATCATCTTCTACCACTGTTTGTTCATGTGATTCATGCTTATCGCTTTTCCAATTCTTGATAATTAAGTACAACACAATTGCTGCAGCAACACCAATCACAGCATAGATATTAGAAAGACCAATACTAATCACAACAAGGCCTGCAACAACCCAACCGATTTTTCCAATTGTTGAATCGCTTTTGATAAATTGCTTAAATATTACATAAAGCAACCAGACGCTGATACCTAATAAAATTATTGGTCCGAGCATCGAAAGTAGAATCAATAAAGCGACTAAACCTCCAATAAACAACATAAACTTTTTCATTTGTTCTGCCTCCTTCCTTTTATCTTATATTCATCATACCGATTATCTGAATTTCGTATAATGAGCCTGAGCCATATCTTTTACTAAGACCTAAGGCTTATTTTTTCATAAAAAAACGGTGTGGATTCTCTAGAGAATCCACACCTGTTTTTTTATGATTCATTGGTCTAACATATTTTGGAAATGCTGATAAGTATTCACTTGATCTTATTATCACTATACTCTATGAAAATGAATTAAAAATGTTCAAACATAAAAAAGGAGATAGCTGTACTAACAAAACAGCAGTCTCCTAATTTTCATGTGTACATATTAACCAGCCATTTTATGGCATTCTTCTGCACATTGTTGACATATTTTCGCGCATTCTTGACAGTGTGTATCTTTCATTTGGCCACATTCTGAAGCACATTGCTCGCAAATCGTTGCACATAGACCACACAATTGTACTGAAAATGAACTATTACGCGACATGAATTGTGTTGATTGATTGCAAATATCTGCACAGTCATTTAATGTTTGAATACATTTAATCCTTGCTTGCACATCAGGTTCTTGCAAACAGGCTGTTAGACATTCTTCACATGCTCTTAGACATTTCACGCACGCTTCAATACACGAATCCATATTAGCTGGTGATGTTGATAATACTCCCAATCCAGTCCCTCCTTTTTATCGATAGATTTGCTAGATAATTTGCCCATTCCGATCACATTTATACTCATGTTAATTAGCTTCTAGGACTATTTGTCATTAATCGCTTCGACAGTTACAAAAAGACCTTTATAATAGTAATCTACATGCTTGATTTCCATCCGAGTTCGGTTCAGCGATTCTAATGTATCACGATTTAAATGACATCCATCACAGACCTTCTTCCATAGTGGTGTCAGTACATCTTGCACTTTCGCCAAGGGTTTATGGTCCATTCTGACATGCTCAAAAAGTAAAATTTTAGCCCCTGGTTTACTAACTCTTTTGATTTCCTCAAGTGCTTTACCGGGATCTGGAATGGTACAGAAAACAAGCGTTGCTACCACGGTATCAAAGGTATTATCGTCAAATGGAAGCCTTTCCGCTTCGGCTGAATATATTCGAATTTGATTTTGAGATCCACTTATATGTTTAAGTGATAGCTCTCTCATTAAAGGGTTAGGCTCAATCGCATCTATCTGATCAACATTCTTATAAAAAGGGAAATTAACTCCTGAACCTGAACCGACCTCCAACACCCTACCTACTGCCCTGGCTATAAAGATAGTTCTTATTTTTCTAAACTTGGTTCGTTCAAGAGGCTTCATTGCTGTATCGTAAACCCTCGGAAACCATTTTCCCATTTACGTATTCACCTCTTTAATCTTGAAACTGTGCTGTTTAAATTAGTGTAACATCAAATTAACTTCTATTCTTGTTACTATCTTCATAGATACAAATAGAGGTGATAAAAAATGAAGCATACAAATACTATAAAAAGCACTAAAAACCTTATTATACTTACTTTAGGTAGTTTTATAATGATATTTGCAACAACGGTATTTATTAGCACACCTTCTGTACATATTAAAATATTGCAATTCAAAAGCCTTGAACATATGGTAAATTCAGAACCCTTTACAAATACATTTCTTTTTTTAATAGGAGAAGAAATCCCTCAATTTAAGGACTCGTTAAGCGGTGAACTTAAACCCCCTTCTTTATCTAAATTAGCCTTAGAGACTGTGACTGGAATTAAAACTAACAACATAACTACATTACTCATGCAAGAACTGCCAGGATTCAATTTAGCTAATACCGAGATTTATATTGCAGGGGAGGGATCGGATTATTCAAATTTACCACAGGAATCACCTCCACCAAATTTTGAGGAATTACTTAAAGATGAAGATTCGAATGAAGAAAAAACAGTAGACACGACTAAAGAGGATTCAAATGAAACAAATAACCAAGACAATAATCAACAGAACCCTTCTGTTTTTGTTTATCATTCTCATAGTTGGGAAGGATATCTACCTTTAATAGATGAAGATGTTAAACCGAGTGATTCTTCATCTATTGATAATAATGAAAATGTGGTTCTTGTTGGTTCACTGTTATCTAAGAAATTTGAAGAATATGGGATTAATACTTTCCATAATCAAACAAATGTAGCGAAAGATTTAAGGGATAATGGATGGGATTATGGTAATTCCTATGCTTTATCTCGAAAGTATGTTGAAACTGCTGCATCACAACATTCAACAATTGAATACTATATCGATATTCACAGGGATTCAGCCAGAAAAACAAGCACAACTACTACTATTAATGGAAAGAGTTATGCAAGGCTCTATTTTGTGGTTGGTCAGGCGCACGAAAATCACGAGGCAAATTTACTGTTTGCAAAAAAAATCCATGAAAAAATGGAAGAAAAATATCCAGGATTGAGTAAAGGGATTTATGTTAAAACAAAATCTGAAGGCAACGGGGTTTATAACCAAGATATTTCGAACAAGTCACTTTTATTAGAAGTAGGAGGTATCGATAACAACAAAAGTGAACTTAGTAATACAGTTGATGCTTTCGCAGATGTATTCAAAGGGGTTTATGAAGGTGTTGTAGAGGTTAATGCCCCATAAATTAGCGATTATAGACATAGTGGCCCTTTTACACCAATCTTTGTTAATAGGTATTTGAAAGGGCCAAACTTGTTTTGCATTTATTCAGTCGATAGTTCACTACCGGTTACCCATTTATGATTTGTTACCTTATCTCCACCAGTAGTTGGAGTGTAATCAATCATATAGACAGTCGTTTGTTTGGCTAAATCTATTTCAGCAGTCGCACCGTCCATCCCTTTCATATGAGAGGCATTTATTGTAACTTCTTTTCCAGCCTCCACCGTTTCTTCACCAGTGTCTACAATTTCTTCCTGTATAACCCATTTATGATTTGTTACCCTTTCCCCACCAGTTGTTGGGGTATAAGAAATAGCGTAGGCGGTAGTATCATACGCTCCTACAATTGTAGCTTCAGCACCCTTCATTCCTTCCATATGGTCGCTTGTAACAATGGCTTGGTCTCCAACTTCATAGTTTGGATTTTCTGCAACTGCTAAGTCTTTAGGGACTTTTCCAGAGCTGGAATGATCCATACCTTCGTGACTGGAATCCATATTCTCATCATTTTCTTTCTGACCCGTTTCTTCATTATCGTTGCCACATGCGGCTAGCATTAATGTGGCAACAATCACTAAAATACCTATTAAAAATTTTTTACTTTTCATTTTAATCCTCCTCGAAGTTTTTCTTTTATTGCTTTTCGTACTTAAACAAACGCGCATTAATCGCTACAACTACTGTACTTAGTGACATAAGAAGTGCACCAACTGCAGGACTTAGCACAATACCTATAGGGAACAATATTCCAGCTGCTAATGGGATAGCGATAATATTATATCCTGCTGCCCACCACAAATTTTGGATCATTTTTCGATAGGTAGCTTTTGATAAATCTAAAATATTAACTACATCTTTAGGATTGCTTTCGACCAGAACAATATCTGCGGTTTCCATGGCTACATCTGTTCCAGCACCGATTGCAATTCCTAGGTCTGCATTTGCTAAAGCAGGTGCATCATTTACTCCATCCCCAGTCATCGCGACGCGTTTCCCATCTTTTTGAACCTTCTTCACAAAATCAGCCTTTTCATCAGGAAGAACCTCAGCGGTAATAGCGTCGAGATTTAATTCCTTACCAACCCATTGCGCAACTTTTTGGCTGTCACCAGTTAACATCATTGATTCAACATTCATTGATTTAAGCTGAGCAATCGCTTCCTTGGAACTTTCTTTTATTTGATCGGCTAACGCAACAAAACCTTCCAGTTTATCGTTAATTAAAAGAAAAGATATCGTTTTTCCTTCTGCACTTAAAGGTTGAAATTCGGATTCATCAAAATCAATTTGCTCATCTTTTAAATAACCAGGACTAACTACCTTTACGCTTTTATTATCTACTTCACCTTGTATACCCTTACCAGTTAATGATTCAAATTCATTTGGCTGTGGGAAGTCGATATTTTGCTCTTTGGCATAATTAACAATTCCCCTAGCAATTGGATGTTCTGATTGTGATTCAAGTGAAGCTGTAAATTTTACAATCTCTTCTTTACCTAAATCACCACTAGAAACAACATCACTAACACCAAATTCACCCAATGTCAGGGTTCCTGTCTTATCAAATATGACAGTGTCTATGTTCCTCGCTTCTTCAAAACTCGACCGCTTCCGAATGAGCAATCCACTTTTTGCGGCAAGTGTTGTTGATTTCGCGACAACTAATGGTGCTGCGAGTCCAAGCGCATGAGGACATGCAATAACCATTACAGTTACCGTCCGCTCAAGAGCATAACTCAAAGATGGCCCAACGAAAATCCAAATAATAAATGTGACAGCCCCAGCCGCCATTGCAACATAAAACAACCACTTTGCCATCCGATCCGAAAGGTCTTGTGTATGGGATCTTGATGCTTGTGCTTCACGAACCATCGTGATCACCTGAGATAAGTAGCTTTCTTCACCTGTTTTCTCAATGGAAATGGTTAGTGATCCTTCCCCATTGACGGATCCACCAATTACCTCTTCGTCTATTTCTTTTAAAACGGGGAGCGATTCACCCGTCAACATCGATTCATCTATCTCTGATCGGCCCTTTTTAATAATACCATCAGCAGGGATTTTTTCACCTGGTTTAATCAATACCAAATCACCGTTTTTCAGATCCGTCACTTTTACTTCTTCTGTTTCTTCGTCTTCATTAATCCGATGAGCGGTGTTCGGCATCAGCTCTACTAATTTCTCAAGTGATGAGGTAGCACTCATTACTGATTTCATCTCAATCCAATGGCCGATCAACATAATGTCGATTAGAGTGGCTAACTCCCAGAAAAAATTACGGCCTTCGACTCCAAATACAGTCAACGAACTGTAACCATAGGCCACTATGATTGCCATAGCGATTAATGTCATCATTCCAGGTTCTTTTTGTTTAACCTCATCAATCATCCCTTTAAGAAACGGCCATCCACCATGAAAAAATACAATGGTCGATAATCCAAAAAGAATATATAAATCACCCGTAAAGCGTAAGTTCACATGTACTGCGTCTTGAATCATTGGTGACAATACTAGAATCGGTATCGTCAATATCAATGAAATATAAAATCGCTTCTTAAAATCTTCCATCATATGCGCATGATGGTCATGGTGGTTGTGTTCACTATGATGATTGTTTTCGTCATGTTCCTCATGACCTTGCTTATGTTGACGTTCATGACTATGATTGTTATGTTTACTCATCCAATTCCTCCTCTCATTTATCACTTTATACCCTATACGGGTATTAAATAAACAGATATGCTTACTAATTGTTAATTTTTTCATTTATAATTATGCTTCTATATAAATGCCCTTTTCATTGTTGAGATATTCTTTCTTTACTAGAGACACCAAATTGATATCTCTGGTATTGAAAAAAAAGGCCCTCAAAGAGACCTTTTCCAACAGTTATCTAATCCTAACAACACAATTTTTTCTCCATCTTTGTCTAAAGTTAATTCACCCACTGAACTTCCTATCTATTTAGAATCCTGGATGATTCCTTATTTACCAGTTTTAGCAAATTTTTGAATTCGTTCACCAATTTGATCACGTACACGCTGAAAGGCCTTCCATTTTTCCTCATCCGTGCCTTCTGCTTTTGCAGGATCATCAAATCCCCAATGGTCTCTTCTTACATGAGGAGGTGTCATAGGACATTTGTCTGCTGCATCTCCACAAAGCGTGACAGCCATTGCAGCATTATTCAAAACCTCCGGGTCGATAACATCCGACTTTTGATCCGAGATGTCAATACCAACTTCATGCATTGCTTTGACTGCATTTGGGTTTAAGCCATGTGCTTCAATACCTGCACTTTTCACTTCCCATTCATCCCCTAGATGTTTTTTTGCCCAGCCCTCAGCGATTTGACTTCTACAAGAATTTCCAGTACATAAAAAATAAATGGTTTTTTTAGACATATAAATAATTCTCCTCTTCTGCTTTTATAAGATAATCCAGAGCCATAACGCCAATCCTGACAGTGTTATGAACAATGTTGGAATGGTTAGAATAATTCCGACTTTAAAATAATAACCCCATGATATTTTAAAACCTTTAAGTGATAAAACATGAAGCCACAATAATGTTGCAAGCGAACCAATAGGTGTAATTTTAGGACCCAAATCAGATCCGATTACATTGGCATAAATAAGTGCCTCTTTAATTGCACTTGTTGTTTCAACCTCTGAAATCGCTAGTGCATCAATCATGACAGTAGGCATATTATTCATAATGGAAGACAGTATGGCAGCAATAAATCCCATTCCAATGGTCGCTGCATAAAGACCTTGATCAGCAGTCCATTGAATTAGGGTCGCTAACACACTTGTTAAACCAGCGTTCTGCAATCCATACACAACTACATACATACCAACTGAGAAAAAGACGATAGCCCATGGTGCACTTTTTACAACCTCTGAAGTTTGTACAGCTGGACTTCGATTGGCCATAATAAGAAATAAAATGGCAATAATACCCGCTACAATGGATACCGGAACATCAATTATTTCACTACCAAAATAGCCCGCTAACAATGCAGCCAATACTACCCATGAAAGCTTAAACATGGATTGATCTTTTATTGCTTCTTTAGGTTCTTTTAGCTGAGACAAATCGTAGTTCCCCGGAATACTTTTACGGAAGAATAGATATAAAACAAGAATACTTGCACCGATAGAGAACAAGTTTGGAATAATCATTCTGGAAGCATATTCCACAAAACCTATCCCGAAATAGTCTGCAGAAACAATATTTACTAAGTTACTTACTATTAAAGGGAGTGAGGCAGTATCCGCGATAAAACCACTAGCCATAATAAAAGGTAAAATCATTTTTTCTTTAAAGTTTAAATTTCTGACCATTGCTAATACGATAGGTGTTAATATAAGTGCAGCACCGTCATTTGCAAAAAATGCAGCAACAACAGACCCTAATAAGATGATATAAACAAACATTCTGACGCCATTACCTTTAGCAATCCGAGCCATATGTAACGCAGCCCATTCAAAAAATCCAATCTCATCAAGAATTAAAGAAATCAAAATAACCGCAACAAATGTTAGCGTGGCGTTCCAAACAATGCCTGTAACCGTTAGTACATCCCCCCATGTGACGACACCAACTAGTAAGGCCAAAATTGCACCTCCGCACGCACTCCAACCTATACCTAACCCTTTGGGCTGCCATATGACTAGTATTAACGTTACGATGAAAATCCCAATGGCTAAGTAAATTGACAAATCCAAGTAAATTCCTCCTTAATTGCAAACAATTCGTTTACCCTCTGCTTCTAAGCAGTCCAATTTTTCTTTTTGATCCGGCATATGTTCCAATATAGTCATGACCAATGGAAAACTCTCACTCTCTTTATTTAAAGAATAAAAAATCCACTGCCCATTTCTTCTTTCTTTAACAATACCAGCGTCTCTTAACTTGCGAAGGTGTTGACTAACCGATGGCTGGCTCATTTGAAAAACTTCCACAAATTCACAAACACAACATTCATTATCTCTTAAAAGGCCTACGATTGTTAAGCGGGTTTTATCACCTAATAATTTTAGCGTTAAAGCCGCTTTTTCCATAGTAATTGTGGTTTGTATCATGTATAAAATGCCTCCTTGTTTATTCGTTTATCAGTATATAACAATTTACTTATATGATGCAACCAAATTGTTACCATCTGTGTTGAGAATCCTTATCCTGGTTTTATCCGCTTTGAATTAAGTATGATTTAATAACAAATGCCCCAACTCTATTTGGGGCATTTGTTTTAAAAGTAAATCAGATAAATTACAGCCACTAGAACAATTCGATAGGTGGCGAATGGGATTAACTTAACCTTTTCAATAATATTCAGGAAAAACTTAATCGTGATCAACGCAAAAACAAACGCACTAATGAATCCCACAATGAAAAATGGTAAAGCGTCCATCGTAAAATACTGCCAATTACCTAATAGCGATACAACACTCGCTCCCATCATGATTGGCACAGCCATGATAAACGTAAAATCTGCAGCAGTCCGGTGATTCATGCCCGTCAACACACCACCGGATATAGTAGCACCAGAACGTGAAAACCCTGGCCATAAAGAGAAGCATTGTATCAAACCTACAGTAAGTGCTTGTCTATATGTGATTTGATCAACAGTTGTGACTCGTGGTTCTTTTGGAGAAAACACATCTGCAAAGATCATTAGAATTGAACCTATCAATAATCCAATTAATACAGTTTTAACAGTAAATAAATTTTCGTCAATATAGTCATCAAATAAAAGACCTAAAATTCCAGCAGGTATCAATCCTACAATTACCTGGGTTAATTTTAAGCGACCTTGTCCTTCCGATGCTTCTGATTTGCTTCTTCCTAACCCTAACAAGTCGATAAATCGGTTTCTAAAAACAACAACAACAGCCAGTATAGAACCGAGTTGTATGACGATCTTAAATGTGTTCGCAACATACTCAGATGCTAAAAATTCTTTTGATTTCAGCCACAGATCATCTACAATAACCATATGACCAGTCGATGATACGGGAGCAAATTCTGTAAGTCCCTCAACCATCCCTAAGATAAGCGCTTTTAAAAGTTCAATTATATCCATTTTGTGTAAACTCCTTAATCTATCTTTTTCGTTTTACCAATCTATGAAGATACAATAATAAAAGTAAAACAAGTCCAGTTGCTAGTACTAGATAAGCTATAGTTGAGTAGATATCCATAAATGCAAGAATATCCTCCCACGATTCACCTAAAGCGGCACCAACAGTTACCAAAATAATATTCCACGCAAGGGTACCAATTGTTGTAAAAACTAAAAATAGCCAAAACTTCATATTAGACATGCCGGCTGGTATTGATATTAAGCTTCGTATAAGTGGGATCATTCTACAAAATAAAACTGTCCAATAACCATAACGATCAAACCAAGCGTCTGCTTTATAAATATCTTGTTTTTTAATTCGAATAATGTGTCCCCATCGATCAATGACTTTTTCCAATCGTTCTACATCAACGAGGAGTCCGATTCCATAGAGAATGATTGCTCCTATTACAGATCCTGCAGTTGCTGACAAAATAACACCTACAACAGTTAGGTTTGAATCATTAGTCAAAAACCCACCAAAGGGCAGAATTATTTCTGAGGGGATTGGTGGAAATACATTTTCCAAGGCCATCATTAAAAAAATTCCTATGTATCCAAATTGCTCCATGAAATCTGTTACCCAGTTTTGCATGTTTCCACTCCTATATTTCTCTCTAATTGAATACCTACTATTAGTAAATGCTTGTCATTAAACTAAAATAACATTAATTTCTTATTATATACTAGATCACACTGAAAAAATAATAAATATTTAATAAAAAATCAATAAAAAACGGGCTCATCTGATAGGAACCCGTCTTCAATAAAATATATAACTAGATTAGCTTATTCACCTTACCCACTACATCTTTAATTTCTTCCCGTGTCACATCAAAATGTGTGGTAAATCGTACCGTGCTTGGTCCAAAAGAGACTCCTAAAATGCCTTCCTGCTTAAGTTTAGCTAAAAATTCAGTTGAAGATAATCCAGCTTCTTTTGTATTCACCAAAATGATATTCGTATCGACATTATTTTCAATGGAAAGCCCCTTTATTTCTTGTAGGTCAGAAGCCAGGAACTTAGCATTTTCATGATCCTCAACCAAACGGTCCACCATCGTGTTTAATGCTACTATGCCTGGGGCTGCAATTATTCCAGCTTGTCTTAATCCCCCACCTAGTCGTTTACGCCATTTTCTTGCCTTTTTAATAAAGTCCTCAGATCCGGCAATAATTGAACCGACTGGTGCGCCTAGTCCTTTTGAAAGACAAAACTGCACGGTGTCTGTTTGTTCCGCATAGGTTTTTACATCCACACCAGAAGCAACCGCAGAATTGAATAACCTTGCACCATCTAGATGAACAGGGATGTTATTTTCTTGCGCAATTCTATGAATCTCTTTCATATTTTCAAGCGGAACAATTGCACCACCTGCACGATTGTGGGTATTCTCAACACAAATAAGTCCTGTTTCAGGCAGATGGATATCATCTTCACGAATCGCCGCTTTCACCAATTCCGGATCCATTACACCACGGGTACCATTAATCGTTCTAGGTTGAACACCAGCAAAAGCAGAGATAGAAGCTCCCTCATAGTAAAAAATATGTGCTTCCGCTTCTAAAATAATTTCTTGACCAGACTGACAATGCGTTAATACAGCAATCTGGTTTCCTTGTGTTCCACTTGGTACAAACAATGCTGCTGCTTTTCCAAGTTTGGCTGCTGCTAATTCCTCTAACTCTCTAAGCGTTGGATCCTCGTTATATACATCATCCCCAACCACCGCATCAAAAGCAGCCTGTCTCATTTCCAGTGTTGGCTTTGTTACAGTATCACTTCTTAAATCGATCATCATAACTCCTCCATCCATCTAATTTGAAAGCATTTTCTTTGCAATTAATTCGTATGATTTTAATCTTGCTTCTGAGCTATGGGTTATGGTCACAATCATCAGCTCATTTACATTGTATGTTTTTTGTATTTCCTCAAGCTGCTGCTTCACTTCCTGTTGATTTCCGATAATCATTTTATCCCTTGTTTTTTTGATTAATGCAAGGTCATCCGCAGTATACGGATAATTTTTTGCTTCTTCAACAGTTGGGATACCACTATCTTGACCCTCTGCCTGTTTTACACTCCACAATTGACCACTCAGGGCAAGTTCTTCTGCTTCATTTGTTGTTTCAGCACAAATCACCGAAATTGTAATAATTGCTTCTGGTTTTGTTGAACCATAATTATTAGAAAAGTCATTAACATATTTCTTCACAATCGAGGGACCATCTTGATCACTCATGAAATGACCAAATGTGTATGCCATACCTTTTTTAGCTGCTAAGATGGCACTTTTTTCGCTCGTCCCTAAAAGCCAAGGTTTGGGTAGAGTCTTCGGCACTGGTGAAGGTTTAACTTTTGCATACATATGATCTTGAGGAAAGTCGTTATCTAAAAACCTCAACAATTCATCAAGTGTATCAGGCATTTTGCGAACATTTTCTAGATAATTATCCGAGAGTGCCATGGTGGCTTCAGCAGACCCTCCTGGTGCTCGCCCAATGCCTAAATCAACACGATCAGGGTATAATGTTGCTAACAAATTATAGGTTTCAGCTACTTTAAAAGGTTTATAGTGAGGCAATAGGACTGCCCCAGAACCAATTCGAATATTACTGGTTTTAGCTGCGATAATTCCAAGCATCACATCAGGAGAAGGACAAGCTAATCCTGATAAATCGTGATGTTCAGCCATCCAATAGCGGGTATATCCCAGTCTATCACCGAGCATGGCGAGTTCGGTTGAAGCATGGAGCGCATCCTGTGCGGTCATTCCTGCTGGAATTGGCGCTTGATCTAATATGCTAAGTTGCATGGCATTACCTACTTCCGTTACTAACATCTACTGTAATTATATGGAGCATTAACCAAATAAGCAAAAAAGACCTACCAAAAAAAGCGGGAGGCCTTCCAATATCTGAATCTATGTATCCCATTCTTATGTTGGACTATTAATTTATTTCTTTTGTTCTTTGGATGAATTTCAAAAAAATTTCTTTATTCTTAAACTCCTGATTTCCGCTAATAAATGTTCTTACTTCAACTGACGTGAGCCCGATATATTTTGCAGTTATAAGAAGTTCTATCCACTCTTCGTCCAGACTATTCCCCAGTGTTTCCTTCATCGACCTCTTAATAATAACCAACTCCCCCATATTATTAAAACGACAAGGAACTTATGTTTTCATGTCTGAATTGCGAATTTCTGTTTTTATCTAGCACCAAGTCGTTCACGTTTATTACATCAATATAAACAACAACAGTTACCCATTATTTTTATTTTTGGAAATGATTCCAAATAGTAAAAGGTCGACTATATCATTTGCAAGACTTTCAGGGTCTTTTATGCCCGTAAATAATTTGGTAATAGTGAGACGCTCCATTATCCCTACTAAACTCTCAGCAACGGTTCTTAGATCAACGCTTGTTTGGAAATAGCCATCTTGCGCTTCTTTCGTGAGATTATCCGTAATTTGAGTAGCTAAATTAACTTTCAATTCTTCCGATTCTGATGCTAGAAAGAATCCAATCTTCGTTAAATTTGGGTTTTCCACAAAGAAAGAAAATATTGCAGTTAAGCCTTTTTTAATTTTTTCCGCTAACGAGGTGATTTCAATCCCTGATTCAAGACGGCTCTTCTCAACAAAACTAAACAATCTAGTTCGAAATGAATGGACCAGTTCCTGAAAAATCGCTTCCTTGCTTTGGAAATATAGGTAAAAGGTAGGTTGTGTTAACTCAGCTTTATTCACGATTGTGCTTACCTTCGTTTCATAATATCCCTTTTGAGCAAATTCCTCAGCAGCAATATTCAGTAATAAAACCTTACTATCTTCCCCGTTTGATCCTACTTTTCTACCTCTTTGACCCATAAACTACAACTCCATGTTATATTTACAAATATATTACTCATTAGTATTATCCTTCAAATGACCTAAGTAAGTCAAGATAAATTTACTGAATAGTAAAAAGACAAACGAACACTCGGATTTCGAGTGCTCGTTTGTCTTTTTACAAAGCTGTTTTAGAAAAGTCTGTTGCTATTGATATAAAATGCGACGTATAGACTGGGTTGTTTTCCGCTGCGGACCGTTGCTTTCCGCGGGCACGGCTTTAGCCTCCTCGGAAGAAAACCACTTCCTTCGGGGGCTTCAGACTCGTGCTGTTCCCGCAGGAGTCAACGGTCCTCCGCTCCAAACAACTTCCATAATAGTGGCTATTTATGCTTTAATCGATAAAGTGATACTATTTTTTCATTATTGATACCACATCAGCGGAGGAAAAACACAGAGACTCCTGCGAGAACAGCGAAGACGATGAGACCCCGCAGTGATCGGTCTTTGCAATCGAGGAGGCTCATCGCGAGCCCGCGGAAAGCGTAGTGTTTTTCCGCAGTGGTCGCAGGGCATCAAACATGATTTTTAGTAATGTCGCAAAGCAACATTCTTTACGAAAACCGCCTTAAACAATTACTTAAACAAGCGCAGAAAGTACATAATGATATAACAATTTCTCTGTATTATCTAATGATGTTTCGTGTGTACGTTCGAATGCATGAGACGAATCAATCCCAGGGCCAATAAGTCCGTGCACAACATCATGGCCTGCATAAATAGCCGCCGATGCATCTGAGCCATAGTATGGGTAAATATCCAGCTTATAGCCAATATTATTTGACTCAGCTAGCTCAACTAGGTGTTTCCGCAATCCGCAATGATAAGGTCCACTAGAGTCCTTCACACAAATCGAAACCGTGTATTCGTCTGTCGTTTGACCATCACCCATAGCACCCATATCGACTGCCAAATATTCGACGGTTTCTGGTGTTATATTTGAGTTACCCCCGTAGCCAATTTCTTCATTATTAGAAATAAGGAAATGAGTTGTATATGGAAGTGTGACAGTTTCTTCTTTTACTCGTTTTATCAATTGTAAGAGAATAGCGACACTCGCTTTATCATCTAGATGTCGAGATTTTATAAAACCATTTTTCGTTTGTTGAATGCGAGGATCAAATGAAACAAAATCTCCAACCTCGATTCCCAGTGCACGAATCTCTTTATCATTTTTAACTTTAGCATCGATTCGTACTTCCATATTTTCTTGATTACGTTTAGCTTCACCTGCATCTTTATACACATGTACGGATGTTTGGTGCATCAAAATTGTCCCTGTGTAAACCTTTCCACCAGAAGTATGAATTTCGCAATATTCACCCTCAATGGAGTTATAACCAAATCCGCCAATAAGATCAAGACGAAGCCTCCCATCCTCTTTGACTTCTTTTACCATTGCACCTAGTGTATCAACATGTGCAGTTAACATTCTGTGTTCGTCACTATTTGCTCCAGGTAACGTCGCAATTAATCCACCTTTACGATTGCGTCTTGTTTCTACTTTCAAGTCGTTTAAAAAACCTTCTACAAATTTAATTACTTTTTCGGTACTGCCAGAAGGACTTGGGATAGAGACTAACTGACTAATCAGATCTTTTGTTTCATTTATGTTTGGATATGTACTCAAACTAATAACCCCTTTCAGAATATAAGCAACTATATTTTACCGTTAAAAGATGGAGGTTAACAGTAAAAGACTCTAAATACTATTGCTAGTAGTATAAAAGTATAATAGGGACTTTTTCTTTGCTTCCTCGAAATGCTTTCGTACTTCTCTTTCTGTAAAAGTTATAAAAAAGTTTGGTTATTTTTTACTTACGTTGTTCCAAAAAAGCGCCCCGATTACGGAAGACCGTTATAGAATAACCCTGTGAACAGATATTGCCTTCAAGAATCGCACTTCGTAGAATAGGAAAAAGCGTCCCTACTTTCTTTTAGGAACGCCTCTGTTAATATTATAATTTATAAACTAAAATTTATTTATTTGAAGAAGTATTTTCCTTTTCTGCTGAGAGTATTAAAAACATAGGTCTTCGATTTTCATGCTTCATTTCAGATACACTCTTTAGCATTTCATCCGTAGGAGTTGGTTCCTTGACTGCTCTTATGTTAAATCCAACTTCAATTAAGTCATTTATATACGTCGAAATCGTACGATGATATTTTACAACGTTATCGGTCAAAAATGTTGTTTCACGCACTCCTTCTGACTGATAGTTGTCAACTGGCCAATGCAGACGATTCCCTTGGTCATCGAAATACCAATCTTGTTCACTTCGAGAAGTAAATATTGGATGTTCAACTGAGAAAACAAAAGTCCCCCCAGGCTTTAGACAATCATAGATTTTTTTGCAGATTACTTCGAACAACTTAATATAGTGAAAAGCCAACGAACTGATAACCACATCAAATTGAGAATCTGAAAAATTGATGTCTTCAATTGGCATTTTTATATATGAAATTAAAAAATCATCCGTTTTTACACGAGCTTTCTGAAGCATTTTTTCGGATATATCTACACCTACGACTGAACTTGCTTGTTCCGCGCAGGCAAATCGGCAATGCCAACCGTAACCGCATCCCAAGTCAAGAACACGCTTATTTCGCAGCTCTGGCATTAACGCTTTAAAGATTGGCCATTCTCCCGCACCCTCAAGTCCTTTTACTGATCGTGGCATCTGCTCATACGCAGAAAAGAAATCCGCATCATCATATTTGTTTTGTTTCATCATTCATACATCTCCTACGTATTAAAATAGCCTCCTAAAATTAATACCATATCTATCTAGGAGACTATTTTTCTGATAAATCACTATCCTTATGAAACACAATACTTGTATATCTAAACTACTACTAGTTTTACAGCTTTACCCCATGGCCCTTAAATGCAGGACGAACGCTGATTCCTATTAAAGAATTTCGCCCTTTAGATTAATAAATTTAATATGAGAAAGATTTTCAACAAAATGACCCTTTATGAAAAAAGGTCGCTGATCCTTACTCCGGAAATGCGCCCAATAGTTGAAAGATGAAATTTAAGCCTTTCGCAAGGTGATCCGTTCTCAATTCAAATTTAAACCCTCAGCGAGCCACGGAACCCTCTGGCACCATAGTAAGAGGACGCACCGTTGTGATACACGAAGACGTGCCCGAATCGATAATCGCAAAAAAGGGAACCGCCGAGTTCTCTAATATCAGAGGGTGTTTGCACCCAACTCGACGTTTTCATATCGAAAATTTCAAGTTTCTGCAACACTCGATATTGTTCTTCCGTTAAAAGTTCAATGCCCATGGCAGTTGCCATATCAATAGCGTTATTTTCTGGTTTATGTTTTTTCCTTGACTCCAGCCCCGCGCGGTCGTAACAAACACTTCTGCGACCTTTAGGACTTTCCGCTGAACAATCATAAAAAATGTATTCGCCCTTCTTTTTATCATGATCAACAACATCCGGTTCACCGCCAGTACTTTCCATTTCATTGAGCGACCACAGTTTTTCAGTATTAGCATCCAGCTTTTCTTGGACTTTAGCCCATTCAAGACCTTTATGGCGATTCATGTTTTTCTCAAAACGAGCCTTCAATGCTCTGAGTAATTCTTCACGTTGTTCTAGTGACAACTCCTTTTTATTGCTACTTTTATTTCTCTCTTTCATGTTAGTTCCCCCTTATTGATTTTACTTATAATGGTTTAAGTATATATAAATATTTGTTTTATAATAAATCGTTTAAGTAATTGTGTGAATTCAGTTTACAATATATATGATTAAGTAAATCCATTCCTCCGCAATCTGACCATTTAAATGAAAGTGAGCGCTAATCCTTATTACAGAAAAGCGCCCTGTCGTATTAGTACTCTTACAAGGTAGTAATAATCGGTCCTTCCTTCGTAAGAATAATCGTATGTTCGTATTGAGCCACAAAGCTTTCATCGGTTAGGAAGGTCCATCCATCTTCGGATTGGAAAACTTCCTCTTCAAATGTAGAGATAAAAGGTTCAAAGGCAATTACCATACCATTCTTTAAAATTTCGTCATCCCAGCGAGAGAAGTAATTAAAAATATGTTCCGGCGCTTCATGAATCGAGCGCCCAACACCGTGTCCAGTAAGATTTTTTATGACTGTTAAGCCATGCTTTTTCGCTACATTGTGTACAGCTTTTCCGAGCGCGCTTTTTTTCGAACCTGGTTTTGCCTTCTCAAGTCCAGCGTCGAATGCTTCTTTAGCAACGTCACATATTTTCTGTAAAATTATCTCTCCCTTCCCAACTACAAAGGAAATTCCGGTATCTGCGAAATACCCGTTTTTCGAACCTGAAACATCAATATTTACAAGGTCCCCTTCCTGAATGGTCCGTTCCCTTGGAATCCCGTGCGCTACTTCTTCATTTATGCTAATGCACGAATATCCAGGAAAATCGTATTCTCCTTTTGGTGCAGATTGAGCTCCTGCTTTTTCAAAAATATCTCCCGCAATTTCATCGAGTTCTTTTGTAGTAATTCCAGGTTTAGTACAGTGGACTAATTTATCTCGAATCGCTCCACAAATTTCACCAATTTCTCTTAATCCATTAAAATCCTCTTCAGTCTTTGCAATCATCGTGTATCCTCACTTTTTAAAGTATTTTATGATTAGTATTCCATTTAGATTCTAGTATAAACGAAACGGCTTTTTCTTCAACAAAACTGGCCCTACTGTTGAATATGCAAGTAAATAAAACCTCCGTATTAAATTTTTAATACGGAGGTTTTGTTCTTTTTTATAAACGGTTAAACTTCATTTTAAACTTACAGTTTCCGTCCGTCATGATTCCAATCGCCCTTAACCCAATAACATGAATCCTTCCATCAAATCACCCATTTCTTCTTCCGCTATTGTTCGAAAGTCAACAAGTACTTTATCCTCTTTCACTCTGGTAATAATGGCGGGATTTCCGGTTCGTAACTTTTCTGCTAGTTCATTGGTAGTGACGTTTTGATGAGAAACCGCTGCTACCATGGTTGGAAGCTCTACATCGGGCATTGTGCCGCCGCCTACTTGAGATATATCTTCTTGTATGTCAACCTCGTACAAAGTAGAACATTTCCTTAACTGTTTCATAAAGGTCTCAACTTGTCCGTGGATTTCATCTAAAGATTTAATAATATCGCGTACAGTTGGAAGCTCATGAATCCCGTTTTGTTCAGACAAGTATACTTTCAGCGTTTGCTCTAATGCTGCAAATGTCATTTTATCGACGCGAAGTACTCTAGCTAATTGATGTTTTTTCAGTTTTTGAATTAGCTCTTTCCTGCCGACTATTATCCCTGCCTGCGGCCCACCTAACAACTTATCACCACTGAAAGATACGAGATCAACTCCCGATTCTAATACTTCTCTTACTACAGGCTCGTCCCCTATACCAATCTTTTTAAAGTCGTATAAGGAACCGCTTCCCAAATCCTCATAAAAAATAAGGTTCGGATGCTCTTTTTTTAGAGCCGTAAGATCTTTTGTATCTACTGATTCGGTAAAACCGACTGTTTTAAAATTACTTGTATGCACTTTTAAAATCATAGAGGTGCCCTCATTAATTGCATCCTCGTAATCGTAAACATGTGTTTTATTAGTTGTTCCGACCTCAACAAGCCTTGCACCGCTTTCCTCCATAATGGATGAAATGCGGAATGAACCACCAATTTCAACAAGCTGCCCGCGAGAAACAACTACTTCTCCTTCTTTCGCTAATGCTCGAAGTGTGAGAAATACAGCTGCAGCATTGTTATTGACAACCATTGCTGCTTCAGCGCCAGTAACCTTTATTAATAAGTCCTCAATAATATCATGCCTGGAACCGCGTTTACCTTCCGTTAATCGATACTCTAAATTTGAATAACTAGATGCAACTTCATTAACATGCTTGATCGCATTATCACTCAACCGTGCCCTGCCTAAATTGGTATGTAGCACGGTACCTGTCCCGTTAATCACTTTGGTTAAGCGATCTTTTACAAAGTAGTTTACTTTTTCTTCCGCAACATCTAAAATCATTTGCAAAAAATGTTCTTTAGAACATTTTTTGGTTGGTATATGTCCATCTACCAGCTTCTTTCGTATATGATCCGTGGCTTCCTGAACAATTTCCTTAAGATGTTCATTTGATAAACTCGCAGAATGACGTATTATTACATATCGTTCATTTTTTTGTATTTCATGAATGGGTGGCAATTCCCGTAAAAATTGTTTCATTCTTCAACCTCCAGACCTTTAGCATCTAATTCCATACGCGCACATCATCTTTACGACTAGTTATTTTCAACCTATCCAATAACTCCAAAAGCGGGATTAGGTATTTGCGGGAAATTTCCAGAGCATCTTTGGCTTCATTTAATTTAAATGAATTCTCCGTTTGCTCTTTCAGTTTAGTTAAAGCAAGCTCAACAGCTGCTTGATGGATCAGCATATCTTCCGTTAATTGGTGTACTTGTTTCGTATGAAGCAAGTACCCACTTAATTCGTTCGCATCCTCTTTTGAGAGGGGTGTTGTTTTGATATACTCTTGCCATTTTCCGGGTGTAATTCCATCGCTTTCAACCTTAGCAATTACCTGATCCATTCTAGTTTCCCATTTTTTCGGCAAATGAGGTTGAAATGAGGATAAAGCAAGAAATTGAGCCGGTTTATAAAGCGTATTCTCCGTAATAAGCCTATTTAAACAATAATCAATAAACGCTTTTGGATAGCGTTTGCTTAATACCTGCACAAGTTCTGCCTTACCCATGCCTTGTCTCATTGGAAACTTTTCATGATAGCTTTCTAGTTCACTTGTAACTTCACTTTTCAATTTAGTAAAGGACTTCATCAAAGCATATCTGTTCCCAGGTAATTCCAGTATCATACCGTTTGTTACTCCCGTTGCAAGTGCAGTCTTTATTTCGGTTTCTTCTATTGATGTTAATTGGGTAAGCTTCTTCTTGTCCAAGAGCTTGTGTTTTAATAAAACATCCTGTATCAGATCTTCTGATGTTCCTTCTTTTTTATTTTCTAGCATCTTTATCGTTTCGTCTCCAAATCGATATTTTTTACCGTTTGGTTGGATCACCCATCCGCCACCAAGCGTTTCCACCGGAGTTGGACGCCTTAGAATAAACCGATCTCCGCGACGGATCACAACGTCTTCTTCCAACCTGATTTGACAAAGCACTTCTTCTGTCTCCTGCTTTACTTCATTGCGATCAAAAAACACGATCTTACCTGATACTTCTGAAGTTCCAATATATACGCGGACAGGCGATCTTTGTTTAAGTGGTGACGATAATTCATCAACAAACTTAATCGTGACATCTATTGTATTTGATCGTAAAAAGTGATCCGAATCAACAAGTACATCGCCACGACGAATATCCTCTTTGTCTGCTCCACCAAGATTAATTGCGGTTCGTTGACCAGCTCGCGCTTGATCCATCTCTTTATGGTGTACTTGTATTTGTCTTGCTTTTACTTTATGGCCTTTAGGCAGGATTGTTAGCTGACTCCCCTTATGAACAAGTCCTTCATAGATAGTACCTCTGACAATCGTCCCTTGTCCTTGAACTGTGAACACTTGGTCAATTGGCAATCGAAACGACCCAGAATCATTACGTTTTTCTACTGATTTTAATTCGGTGAAAATCACCTCTCTTAATTGATCTACACCTTTACCAGACACGCTGTCAACGTATACAAAAGGAGCCTTCTTAAAAATGGAACCTGCTAATCCATCTTTTATATCTTCTTCAACGATTTCCAATAAGTCCTGCTCTACTTGATCTACCTTAGATATGGCTACTATACACCGCTCTACACCTAAAAATTCCAAGATTTCTACATGTTCTTTCGTTTGAGGCATAACTCCCTCGTCTGCTGCAATGACCAATACGACTAGGTCAATCCCAGCAACACCTGCAATCATTTGCCTGATAAAACGTTCATGTCCAGGCACGTCTACTATTGAAACTTGAACTCCATCATTCGTTTGTATAGGCGCAAACCCTAATTCAATTGATATATTTCTTTCTTTTTCTGCTTTCAAACGATCCGTATCAACATTAGTTAACGCTTTAGTCAACGTTGTTTTACCATGATCAATATGCCCAGCCATCCCGATCGTAAAATATGAAGTATCCATCTTATACTACCTACTTTCCAAAGCTGTTTTCTTGATATAAAAATCAAATTCTGTATATAATTTAGAAGTGTTCATTATGGGGTTGGATGGGTGACTGGTGTCCCCCTGGGTCTTCAAAACCCTGAGGGAGGCGCGTGCCGTCTCCGGTGGGTTCGATTCCCACACAGTCCCGCCATAAACAAACACTCTTAAAGAAATGATTGTTTCATTGGATCCCGTTGTTTCTTTTATGTTTCTTTTATATTTTCATAATAAAAGTAAGGAAAAACCTCTACATTTCCCCCTATACTACTACTAATTTTAAAGGATGAGAAGTAATGAAGGTTTTATTAGCAACGCCTAATTTTCACCAACCTCGCGGTAATACCGTGACAGTACAGCGAATAACTGAAGGACTTGAGAAATTAGGAGTTGAAACGGAAATTATCTCTATGACTGATGATTGTTCAATTACCTCACTGCCATCAGCAGATATTGTACATGGCTTTCATGCCTATCGCTTTTATAAATTCTACGAGCAACTAGATAGAAAATTCGATAAATTCGTTATAACGTTAACTGGAACCGATTTAAACCATGACTTATTTAATGAAAACAAACGAGCAGAGGTTTTTAATTGTTTGAGGGCTGCTTCGGCAATTCATGTATTTGATAAGGAAGCTAAATGTACCTTAATAAATAAATTTCCTGATCTAGAACCGAAAATCTTTATAGTTCATCAAGGAACAAGAAATTTTTCAGGAAAAATGCTGAACCATTCTAAAGAAAAAGATACTTTTTTATTTGTACTGCCAGCTGGTATAAGAAAAGTTAAGAACGTTCCAAATGCAATTAATCTATTAAGTAAGGTCCATAACAAATTTCCGGGCGTACGCCTATGGCTTGTAGGTCCCATTATAGAAGATGAAGAAGGAAAAGTTGTTACGGACCTTGTTGCAAAGAATAAAGATTGGGTTACATACATCGGTCAGGTAGACCATTCTCACATGGGCACGATTTATGAACAAGCTGATACAATTTTAAACACTTCCCACTCCGAAGGGCAATCCTCTTCTATACTGGAGGGAATGGGATATGGATTACCTGTACTAGTGGCTGGTAACCAGGGCAACCGCAATATTGTTTCAAATGGTGAAACAGGACTGGTATACAATACTCCAAACCAATTCCTTGATTATGCTGAGCAAATCATGAATAATATCGAATTAAGAAATCAAATTGGACAGTCCGCTAAACAATACATTGCTCAAAATCATTCTAGCATCTATGAGGCTAAACATTTGTTAAAAGTTTATAAAGATGTATTGTACGAATCTGGTTCTAGCGAGGAGAGATATCTATGTCAAAAAAAGAAGAAATCATAAAATTAACTTCTTTATCAACAAAAGGTGGTTGAGGATGCAAAATTGGTCCAGAAGACCTGGCGCAGGTTCTGCGTCATATACCAAAATCCGTACCTGATCCCAACTTGCTCGTCGGTTTAGATACATCCGATGACGCTGGTGTATATAAAATTAATGATGATACTGCTTTAGTCCAGACGCTTGATTTTTTCACGCCAATAGTGGATGACCCTTATATGTTCGGTCAGATTGGTGCTGCGAATTCCTTAAGCGACGTTTATGCAATGGGTGGAAAACCAATCACAGCAATGAATATTGTTGGATTTCCAATTAACACCTTAGACAAAAGTATTCTAGCTGATATTCTAGCTGGCGCTGCTGATAAAATAAACGAATCAGGAGCTACGTTAGTAGGCGGCCATTCGATTGATGATGAAGAGCCAAAGTTTGGTTTATCTGTGACTGGAACGGTTCATCCAGATCATATTAAAGCAAATGTAGGTGCTAAACCAGGTGACCGCCTAATCCTTACAAAACCAATCGGCGTTGGCATTTTAACAACAGCCATTAAGAGAGACTTACTTTCAAAAGCTGATTTGGACAATGTAATGACTGTTATGGCAACACTAAATAAATACGCTGCCGAAACGATGGAAAGTTATACCGTAAATGCCTGTACCGATGTTACCGGATTTGGTTTACTTGGTCACACACTTGAAATAGCAGAAGGAAGTGATGTTGGCATCACAATTACTAGTAAAGACGTTCCTGTTTTGCCAGGAACAAGAGAGCTAGCTGAACAAGATGTTATTCCAGGTGGGTCTAAAAAGAATCATAAATGGATTGCGGATAGAATCGATTACGACAATAAAATTAGTGAACTTGAGCAACTCATTCTTTGTGACGCTGTTACGTCTGGTGGACTGCTTATATCAGTGCCTGAATCAGAAGCACATTCCTTACAAGAGGCATTGTTAACGAACAATGTTGAATCTGCAATCGTTGGAGAGGTAACAAGTGAGAAATCTGGGCGAATTACAGTAATCTAACAGGGGCTCAGTTAAAGTCCTTGTTTACAGTTTATTGGTTTTAATTAATTAGAAGTAAGGTCTAAGAGGGGACTAGGAACAATGAAGGTTCTTGTTACAGGTGGCAAAGGTTTTATAGGTAGACATGTGGTTGCCGAATTGTTGGCTAACAAATTCGAAGTTGCCATCATCGACTATCAGTGTAATAGCACAGAGTTTAGTCATATTCCAAGTATTAGCTGTCATTCGGTTAATATTAATAACGATATCGATAAAGTTTTCGAGGCGGAACATCCCGAAGTTGTTATCCATCTTGCGGCTCAAGTTGATGTTAATAATTCAGTGGAAGATCCTAAACTGGATGCAAGCGCTAATATTTTAGGTACGATTAATATTCTTGAAAGTTGTAAAAAATATAATGTAAAGAAAATTATTTATGCCTCCTCAGCAGCTGTATACGGGGAACCTTCCTATTTGGGAATTGATGAATTACATCCTTTGGAACCTGTTTCCTTTTACGGGATTTCCAAACTTTCTGCTGAGAGATACGTAAAGTCTTTTTGCCAGTTATATCAAATGAATTATACAATATTAAGATACTCCAATGTATATGGTCAAGATCTGGATTCTAACCAGAACGTTAAAAACGATGTGATTTCTATTTTTCGTAATCGTTTGGAGGCTGACAAAGCTCCGATTATTTATGGTGATGGGCAGCAAACGAGGGATTATATTTACGTTAAAGATGTTGCAGCTGCAAATGTAGCCGCTATTAAACAGGGTAATAATGAAATAATTAACATTAGCACCAATAAGCAAACAAAATTAAACGAACTTGTAGTGTTATTAAATATCTTGTTAAATAAATCGATTGAGCCCCGGTATGTGAATAATCGGCTCGGTGAAATTTCAAACAGTTATTTGGATAATACGAAAGCATTAAATCAGCTCGAATGGAAAATTAATTATCCTTTGAAAACAGGGCTACATTATACACTTTTTAATCAGTAACGGAATTAAAGAACTATACAAATATATATCGAGGTGAGCATATTGAGAAAGTGGCTTTTTTTAATTTTTACTGTTAGCATTTTCTTCTTATTAGCAGCGTGTGGAAATTCAGAAAAGGATTCAGCTGCAACTGATAAGGGCGAGAACAAACCTTTTACCATTGGAGTAATTCCCGTACAGACTGAAGGTGCAATGGAAAATGCGATGACGAAATTACAATCAATCTTAACCGAGGAACTTGATCGGGATGTCTCTGTTGAGGTTTATCCGGATTATAACGGTGTCGTTGAAGCAATGAACTACGACAAAATTGATATGGCTTACTTTGGCCCGTTAACCTATGTCGTTGCTCATGAAAAAAGTGGAGCTAAAGCTATTATTACTCAATTAATTGATGGAGAGCCATTTTACCACTCCTATATTATTACAAGTAAAGACAATCCGTGGAATACGTTAGATGAATTAATAGCTAATCCAGAAAAAGTCAATTTTGCATTTGGTGACCCAAGTTCTACCTCTGGTTCATTAATTCCAGGGATCGAACTTCAAGACCGCGGTGTTTATAAATCTGAAAATGAATACAAATTTAATTCTGTTAGATTCACAGGCTCACATGACGCAACTGCATTAGCTGTTCAAAATAAGCAAGTGGATGCTGGTGCAATTGACAGTGCTATTTATAATCAACTTGTCGAGGCAGGAAAAATTGATGGAGAAAAAATTAAAGTAATTTGGGAGTCAGATAAATTATTTCAATATCCTTGGGCCGTTCACAAAAATACCGACCAGGACACGATTGAAAAGCTGCAAAAAACTTTCCTAGCCATTGAGGATAAAGAGATTCTAGATGCATTTGGTGCAACTGGTTTTACGAAAGCGACAAACGAAGATTACGAAAGCATCAGAAAAGCAGCAATTAAACAAGGAATTATTGAGGAATAGGGCTGATTGCAGTGTGGTTCAAACCCCGAAGTATTTTAACAGCTATTCTGTTAGCGTTTTTTATATTCATCAGTATGAGGCTAACAGAGTTTGATATATCAAAGTTTAAAGACTTCCGTAATATGATAGATTTTCTATCACAGTGGTTTCCGATGGAGTTCTCCAACCTTCCAAGCATATTACAGGACAGTTTATTAACCGTTGCAATGGCGTTTTTAGGAAGCTTTTTTGGTTTACTTATAGCACTTCCTATTAGCTTTATGGCAGCGTGGAATACAGCACCATCAAAATCGATTTATCACTTCACCAGATTGGGATTGAGCTTTGTACGTTCTATTCCAGAAATAGTCTTTGGTTTAATATTACTAACTACGCTTGGACTTGGCCCTTTTCCAGCGGTTTTGGCTATCATGTTTCATAATGTCGGTGTTCTAGGAAAATTAATAGCCGAACTGATTGAAGCTTCAGATCCAGGCCCACAGGAAGCGATGAAGGCAGTAGGAGAAAAAAGCTGGTCGGCAAATTTATTTAGTATTCTTCCACAAATTTGGCCAAATGTGTTGTCCAACTATTTCTATAGATTTGAAGTCGCGATTCGAACCTCCCTTATACTAGGGTTTATCGGTGGCGGAGGAATTGGACAACGATTATTTGTTGATTTTAAAACGTTTCAATATTCTTCTGTTTCCTTAGATGTATTAATTATTATGGTTATCGTCATTGCTGTTGATCTATTTGGTAGTTATGTACGAAAAAAGGTCATTTAAGGGGGTAGTTACTTGTTAGAATTAAAAAACTTAACGATTCGATATCCAGGTAACGCAGAAAATTCACTCTCGGATATTAATTTGGCCTTTGCTCAAGGTGAGTTTGTTTGTATATTAGGCAAAAGTGGTGCAGGAAAATCGACGTTAGTACGATGTATTAATGGTTTACAAAAACCAACATCTGGGGAAATAATTTGGGATGTCTACACCTTGTCTAGCATGAACGAAGAGCAATTAAGAGGAGTTCGCAGAGAGATGGGGATGATTTTTCAGCACTTTAATTTAATCCCTCGATTATCTGTTTTACAGAACGTCTTAACAGGCATGTTTGGTTATCGAAGTACGTTTAAAAATCTAATTGGATGGTTTACAGCAGAAGAAATAGAACGAGCAAAACAAGTGATTTCAGATGTAGGACTATCTGACCTTATCGATCGACGGGTTGAACGTTTAAGTGGCGGGCAGAAACAGAGGGTAGGAATAGCACGATCCCTATTACAGCAACCTAAACTACTGTTAGGTGATGAGCCTGTTTCTAGTCTCGACCCAGGAACGTCCAGTCATATTTTCAATCTACTGCAACAGATGCATAACCGTCATAAACTATTGACAATTATTAATGTTCATGATGTCGAACTTGCGAAACGCTATTCAACTCGGCTTCTGGCTCTTAAAAATGGAGAAGTTATTTTTGATGGTAAACCTGAAGACTTTGATGAAAAGGAATATCAAAATGTATATATTTCCAGTTGATAGCAAGTAAACTAAACAATAAGAGGTGGAATTTAGTGATGAAAAGTCCTTGAGTGGTAGATAATTCAAGGGTCGTGTACGACTCTACAGATTCTAATATCGTCACAAAAGCGCAAAGGAAAAGTCATAAATCCATCGTACTTACATTCGACGATGGCCCAAGTAGGGTACTTCCCTCCATTTTAGACGTGTTAAAAAAGGAAAGTGTTCCAGCCATGTTTTTTTGGCAATCACGGCTGTTGCATCCAGAAAGACCTTGGAAAAGAGTATTAGATGAAGGCCATGCGATTGGTACGCATTCGACTAAACATCTTAATTTGGTTAAACAAACTTACGAAAAACAGTATCAGGATTTAGAAAATAGCGTCAGAAAGTTTGAAGCAATTACAGGGAATAAGGTAACGTACTTCCGTCCTCCATTTGGTCAGTATAACGATGACACGATAAAGGCTGCTAAAGAACTAAGCTTAAACCCTATTTTATGGAGAGTCGCTTCGATGGATTGGGAATTAAAAAGGAATCCTGAACAAATTCTTTTAAACGTAGTAGAAAACCTGGAAGATGGTGCGATTATCTTATTACATGAGCTTACACAAACAGTAGAAATATTACCTTCTTTAATAAAAGCTATTAAAGAAAAAGGTTATGAATTTACCTTGCTTAAAGATTAATTGTTAGAAAAACTCGCCATTCATCTCGTCCTTAATAATGAGTGGCGAATTTTTTTATACGGCGTTTCCTTAAAACCCATATACTTTACTTATGTGCAAAAAAAACACTAAACGTATTATCGGTTCAATCCGAGTACGTTTAGTGTTTTTTTATTTATATTAAGACTGAGCAAATTCTTTCACTCTTTCTTCAGGTACAAAACCAACTGATCGTTCTGCTTCTTTTCCATTCTTTATCAAAACCATAGTTGGGATGCTTTGAACTCCAAATTCACTAGCCAAATCAGATGATTCATCTACATCAACATAATAAAAATCAGCGCTATCTAGCTGTTCTGAGACGCTTGAGACCACCGGCCTCAACATACGACAGCCTGGTCACCAATCTGCCCCAAATTCAAGTACAATCGGCTTGCTTGCAGTGTCTTTTAATTCTTCATACTTTTCTAGTGTAATGGTTTTAGCCATTGTTAATCCTCCTTTACTTTCATTATTATTATTCCACTGTGTTCGCTTATTATTTATTTCTTACAAGAGTAGTTTGGATTACTTATCGTTTTTTTCAGAAGAGGTACCCGGTATGACACAGCCCTCTGGTCCACAAATCAATTCACCTTTTAATTCCGCTTCTTCCGTTTTTTCTTTCTCAAGCTGCTCTTGTTGCCATTCAGTGTCAATTGTTGGTGAAAATTTTTCAGGGTATCGAATGTACCAACGTTGTTTACGAATTAAAAAGTTATCGGTATCAAGAAGTAATGCTTCATCAAGCTCTTTTAATGCCTCTTCTTTTTTACCACTTTTGGCATATTCCATTCCTAGTTTAAACTTTGTTTGAGCAAGCATGCTTTCTACATCACTTGTATCATTTGTTGGAGCGTAATACTGATCATCGAGCTCCACTTTTTCAACTTCACCAAACAGTAACTTCCTAACAGATTCAACATGTTCTTCTGTTGTGACTTGAAAGCCTTGTTTAATAAGGCGGATGGTTCCTTCTTCATCGATGAAAATACCATTCGGTACAATTTTAAACCCGAATAAATTAGCAAGCTTATTTTCAGTATCAACAACAGTTGTAAAAGCCATATCTTGTGCATACGGTTTAGCTACCTCTGCACCTTGAATATCAACAGATACGGATAATAATTCAAAATTATTATCTTTATATTTTTCATAAAATTCCTGCCATCCAGGCAGTTGCTCTCTACACCGTCACCATGAAGCCCACATGAAAATTAACGTGTTTTTTCCACGGTAATCACTGAGGGATACTTTTTCTCCATCTAAATCAGAAAGTTCGATATCCTTAATTTTTTCTAATAACATTTTATCCCACCTTTCACAGTTAGTATACTCCTTGAGATATTCTTAACACAAATAATCAACTCACAGAAGCAAGTAAATCATGACCATAAGTTTCTATGGTTGATAATAGTCATGGTTTATTGACTTCAATCCTCTATTCATGCTATCTTTTAGGGTATTATTAACCGAAAAAATGCGAGGAGAATTATTACAATGTAAATCAAAAATCCCCGATTGTATTGATAACGATGACACAAGAAATAATATAGAATGGAAGGGATTTTTATGAGTATTCAAGATGAAGTTAAGAAACGAAAAACGTTTGCTATTATATCGCACCCTGATGCAGGAAAAACAACTTTAACAGAACGGTTGCTACTGTTCGGAAACTTAATTCAATCAGCCGGAACGGTCAAGGGTAAAAAGTCTGGTAAATTTGCTACGTCAGACTGGATGGAAATAGAAAAACAACGCGGCATTTCGGTAACCTCCAGTGTGATGAATTTTCCATATGATGGATATCAAGTAAATATTTTAGATACTCCTGGTCACGAGGATTTTAGTGAGGATACGTATCGCACATTGACCGCCGTTGATAGTGTGGTTATGATCATCGATGCAACCAAGGGCATAGAAGCACAAACAATAAAGTTATTTAAAGTATGTCGCATGCGCGGCATTCCAATTTTTACTTTTATTAATAAATTGGACCGTGAAGGTAGAGAACCCCTTGAATTATTGGAAGAAATCGAACAGGTTTTAGATATTGAGACTTATCCAATGAACTGGCCAGCTGGTATGGGGAAACGATTTCTTGGTACTTTTGACCGACATGAAAAACAATTTGTTCAATACAATGGCAACGAAGAAGAAGCATATATTCCATATAACGATTTAGGTGATCCTGAATATAAGGAATTAATAGCCCAGGAAGCATTTCAAGTAGCTAAAGACGAACTTTCTTTATTGGATGAAGCTGGAGATAAGTTTTCTTTAAACACCGTTATGTCTGGTAAACAAACTCCTGTATTTTTCGGTAGTGCCTTAGCACCGTTTGGATTGCAAACTTTTTTTGATACATTCATTTCAATGGCACCAACACCAACACCAAGAAAATCAACTGATGGAGCCATACAACCCGATAACCCAGACTTTTCTGGATTTATTTTTAAAATTCAGGCCAACATGAACCCCGCTCATCGCGATAGGGTTGCATTTTTACGTGTATGCTCTGGTAAATTTGAGCGTGGAATGAGTGTCAGACTGGCAAGAAACAATAAGCTGATTAAGCTTTCCCAATCGCAGCAGTTTGTTGCATCTTCTAGAGATACAATAGAGGAAGCGTATGCAGGTGATATCATCGGTATTTATGATCCAAACGCCTATCAAATCGGGGACACATTAATTGAAGGTAAGGATCATTTTGAATACGAAGAGTTACCAAAATTCCCACCAGAAATATTTAAAAAGGTAACGGCAAAAAACGTTATGAAATCCAAACAATACAGAAAAGGCATTGAACAGCTTGTGCAGGAGGGTGCAATCCAATTATATTATCGACATCGTACCGACTCCTTCATATTGGGAGCTGTAGGCGAGTTACAATATGAAGTTTTTAAATATCGAATGAAAAATGAATACAATGTTGAAGTCTTGTTGGAATCAATAGGAGAAAAAGTACCCCGTTGGTTACAGGCAGACCAAGTAGATGAATCACTCTTTGATGAGCAGAACTTACTTGTCCGAGATCGAGAAGGAAATCACATTGTTTTGTTTAGAAATGAATTTGCACTCCGGTGGTTTAAAGATAAAAATCCTAAGGTTGAATTGATTGATTTACTTGAAGTAAATAAGTATGATCAGGAATATTAATTTTATAAAAAACCACAGTTTCGCGTGATTGCGAAACTGTGGTTTTTAAAATATAATTTTATTCATACAATAAGATAACTAGCATTGGTTAAATAGGAAATTGCTAACGCATTACCTTATTATTTTTCACAAAAAAACCACCAACATATGTATTGGTGGAGACGGTGGGAATCGAACCCACGTCCAAGGACATCGCCACTCAGGCTTCTACGCGTGTAGTTGGTATATTAATAATTCGCTAGCATATCGGCCTACCAACAGGCTTCCATGTAGCTAGTCTGATTAGTTTCAACCACTATCCGCAGACGGTGGATAATAGTGTAGCCCGCTTCATTTGAGACCCTTCAATCTGCATCACGGGCGAATGCAGTAAGGATCGCTTTAGAACTACTTACGCAGCTGCTAAAGCAGGTTGATTATTTTTGCCAATTATAGGCGTGTAACGTTTTACGAGCCGTAACCTCGACGCGCAACCTGAGCTCAATCTATCCCTGTCGAATCCTAAACGTCCCCATTAAGAGAAACGCTCGGAAAAAATTGAGCATCTATTTAATTATTAGCTTTATTGTTACAAGATCCATTATAGCATATTCAGCATAAATTGCAACTACATATAGGTATTTTTACTCACGGTCCTTTATTGCACGGTCGATGTCACGCTTCATTTGCTTCTGCTTCAAGTCTTCCCGCTTATCATACTTTTTCTTTCCTCGACCTATACCAATCAGAACTTTGGCATAGCCGTTTTTAATATAAATCTTTAATGGTACTAACGCATAACCCTGTTGCTGTGTTACCCCAAATAATTTATCAATTTCTTTTCGATGCATCAGTAATTTACGTGTCCGGGTTGGGTCATGATTAAATCTGTTTCCCTGTTCATAGGTTGAAATATGCAAGTTTATTAGCTTTAATTCACCTTTATCAATTCTTGCGTGTGAATCTTTAATATTTACGCGGCCAGCACGAATGGATTTTATTTCCGTTCCTTGTAATACCATTCCTGCTTCATATGTCTCTTCAATAAAATAATCATGTGATGCTTTTTTATTTTGGGCAAGTGTTTTTCCGAATCCTTTTGGCATAATGTTTCCTCCTACTGTTACGTGCCCCTTATTTTATCAAAGATTCTACTTTATTCCAATCATAATTAGCCACGTAGCAACATTTAAATGAACAGCAACAAACTAATGGCCATTAATGCCATACCTCCAACCAATCCATAAATCGATGTGTGTGCTTCATCATATTTTTTGGCAGCCGGCAGTAATTCATCAAGTGATATGAATACCATGATTCCCGCGACACTCGCAAATATTACACCAAATAACACATCATTTAAAAAAGGCATGAGAATCAAAAAGGCTAGAACAGCTCCCACTGGTTCAGATAACCCGGACAAAAACGATAGCTTGAATGCTTTTTTCTTATCATTTGTCGCGTAATAGATTGGCACGGATACTGCAATTCCTTCTGGTATATTGTGAATCGCAATCGCTACGGCAATTGCAAAACCAATTTCTGGATTTTGTAACGTTGCCGTAAACGTTGCAATACCTTCAGGAAAATTATGAATTCCAATCGCAAGCGCTGTGAACGTGCCCATTTTTAATAAATCTGGGTTATTAATTGTTTTGCTGGTATTTTTCATGTCTTCTACTTTCTTCAGTTCATGGGGATTAGATTGCTTTGGTACAAAACGATCGATTATCGCAATTAAAAAAATTCCACCAAAAAATGAAAGAACCGTTATCCAACTGCCTTCCACTTTTCCTAGCTCACCGATTAAAGCATCTTGAGCTTTCACAAAGATTTCAATCATTGACACATAAATCATAACCCCTGCTGAAAATCCTAGTGAAAATGATAAAAATTTTGTATTGGTTGTTTTTGTAAAAAAAGCTAATATGCTTCCAATTCCCGTTGCTAATCCAGCAAATAAAGTAAACAGAAACGCAAGAATTACTTCTTCAGACATAATTATCCTCCTTTGTTGTATATGCTTATTAGTTTTTCCTTAGGTAAACATTTTTATATGTAGTTATACATTATGCTATAAGCTAACAAAATGCAATCATTTTTCTAATATTTTTTCGTACAATAAAAAGACTAATCCGATGCTCACAGTTGAGCCGAATTAGTCTTAAGTTTAGAGGGTTTGTGTACGAACTGTTTTTCATCACAATTCAGCAAATTTTCTTTGGTAATAATCTTAATTATTTATTGGACTTACTTTTCTTCTTTTTCTTATTTGTATTATTTACCCCATCTTTATTTGTTGTCTTCTTAGGGGTTTCGCGCTTCTTACTGGAACCACTCACCATTTCAAAATCTACTACTCGTTCTTCAATATTTACTGCGATAACGCGGACTTCCACCGTGTCACCAATTCTGTAAATATTACCCGTACGTTCACCAATCATTGCATAATTTCGCTGATCATAATGGTAATAGTCATCGGTTAGTTGGCTAACATGCACAAGGCCCTCTACCGTATTTTCTAGTTCAACAAAAAGTCCAAAGTTAGTAACGGAGCTAATGACACCTGTGAAAACTTCCCCAACTTTATCTTCCATAAATTCTGCTTTTTTCAAATCATCTGTTTCACGTTCCGCATCGACTGCTGTTCGTTCTTTTCCTGATGTGTGACGGGCAATTTCTGGCATTTTTTCTTTCCACTTTTGGATTGTCTTATTGCCCATGTTTTTCTCAATTAAATAGGTACGAATTAATCGATGAACGATTAAATCTGGATATCTTCTAATTGGTGAAGTGAAATGGGTATAGAAATCTGTTGCTAAACCAAAATGCCCAATGCTGTTAGGATCATATTTTGCCTGCTGCATGGAACGTAACATCAGCTTTGAAATAATCATTTCTTCTGGCTTATCTTTTACTTCTTCAATAATTTTCTGCAATGCTTGTGGGTGGATTTCATTTGCTGTTCCTTTGACCTTATAGCCAAGTCCTCCGATAAATTCAAAGAAATGCTGCAACTTTGATTCATCTGGATCTGCGTGAATTCGGTGGATAAACGGAACATCCATCCAATGGAAATGCTCGGCAACTGTTTCATTTGCCGCAAGCATGAATTCTTCTATTAAACGTTCGGCAACCCCACGTTCACGGATAACAACATCAACGGCTTTACCTGCATCGTCTACTAGGACTTTTGCCTCTTTGAAATCAAAATCAATCGCACCACGTTTTGCCCGTTTATGACGTAGAATGGAAGCCAATTTCTCCATTGCTTCAAACATTGGAACAAGCGCATCATACCGCGAACGAACCTGTTCATCCTTGTCGACTAAAATCTTATTTACATCACTATATGTCATGCGTTCATTTGTTTGAATGACACTTTGAAAAATGGAATGATTGACCACTTCACCAAATTTGTTTATTTCCATTTCACAACCCAGGGTTAAACGATCAACTTGTGGATTCAACGAACAAATTCCGTTAGACAGGCGATGAGGTATCATCGGAATAACACGGTCAACTAAGTAAACGCTTGTCCCACGTTCAAAGGCTTCTTTATCCATTGGGGTGTCTTCACCCATATAATAGCTAACGTCAGCAATATATACACCCAATTTATAGTTACCATTATCAAGCATCTTCACAGACACCGCATCATCGAGATCCTTTGCGTCTGCACCATCAATCGTTACCGTTACTTCATCACGTATGTCTTTACGATTTTTAATTTCATCTTCATTTATTGTTTCTGGTGTATTTTCTGCTTGCTCCAATACCTCATCAGGAAAATCAATGGTGATACCATGCTTGTAAATAATCGAAATTATATCAATTCCTGGATCACTTTTATGGCCTAGAATCTGAACAATTTCGCCTTCAGCACTTTTTCTTCCTTCAGGGTATTTCGTTATAGTAGCAATTACTTTGTGTCCACTAACCGCCCCTTTTGTCATGCTTTTAGGAACAAATATATCGTTTGGAATCCGCTTATCATCGGCAATCACAAAGCCAAATGATCGATTATCCTCAAACGTACCTACTACCTGATGCACAGCACGTTCCAGAATACGAATTACCGTACCTTCTGGACGATTACCTGCATCATCCTTTTTCTCTAATCGTACTAAAACGGTATCATTGTTCATCGCCGAAGCTAGATCGGAGTGATGTATATAGACATCCTTTTGTTCTTCATTTTCCGGAATTAAAAAGGCAAATCCTTTCGCATGCATTTGAATCCTACCCTTAATTAGGTTCATTTTTTCAGGTAATCCAAATCTATTTTTCCTCGTGCGAACAAGCTCGCCACTTTCTTCCAGTTCATTTAGTGATTTAATTAGAATTTTAAATTCCTCTGAGTCATTGATATCTAGAGCTTCTTTAAGCTCATCAACTGCCAATGGCTTCGTATTATTCTCTTTAAAGTAATTTTGTAATGACTCTTTAAATTCATCTTTCATTTGTTCACCTTCTTTCTCTACTATTGTTACCCTAAATTACCAATTTATAATACTATTTTTCCCAATCGAGTTCTTCCAAAAAATCATAAATATCCTCATGTAGCTGTTCTTTTTCCTTATCGAGCGTAATGACATGTCCTGATTCTTCATACCATTTAATATCTTTCGTATCAGATTCGACATTTTCATAAATGTATGGCGCACTTTTTGTATTAATCATTTCGTCTTTTTTGGCTTGTACAACAAATGTAGGTGTATAGATGGTATCGACATTGTTTTTGACATCCGTGATTAACTTGCCTAATTGTTCAAACATAGAAGCCGACTCACCCATTAAACTGGTAACTTCTTCCTCTATTGTATCATTATTTTTCCTTTCTAGTTGCTTGTATTCCTTTGCAAAGGTTTTAAAGCCCTTTGTTAGCTGTGTTTTATTGTCAAAAAACATCGGTGCGCACATTGGAATAACACCTTTAACTTTCTCTGAATACGCCAACTTCAGCCCTAGAACACCACCAAGCGACAAACCGGCAACAGCAATTTCTGTATAACCTCGTTCTTTTAAATGGTTGTAGGCCTCTTGAACATCATCCCACCACTGTTCAGGAGTTGCGTCAATAAGTTCTTCTGGTGGTTTACCATGGCCCCTGTAAATTGGCGCATGGCATGTATATCCTTTTTTCTCCAAATACCTGCCCAACATACGGACATCAGCAGTGTGCCCCGTATAGCCATGCAGTAATAAAACAGCACGCTCTCCTGATTCAAACGTGAAAGGTTTTGGTTCTTTAATTTTCATAATCATTATTCTCCTTTGACACTCGCTCTTTTATGATATCCTCTTGAACATAAATAATCCCTTACCACCAAAAACGTGGTAAGGGTTTAATTGTCTATTGTAAAACATATGCACTTAAGAAAGCTAAAACAAAAAACAATGTACCCGTTATAACTGTACCCCGGTGCAAGATTAAATCAACACCACGAGCTTTTTGTTTACCAAATAATTGTTCAGCACCACCAGAAATTGCACCAGAGAGCCCTTCACTTTTACCTGACTGTAAAACAACTAAAACGATCAAAATAACTGCATCTATTACTAATATAATATTTACTAAATTAGCCATGTTACTATGACACCCCCATCAAAAACGTACGAATACCTATTTGTACTTTATCATAATTTCTGTTTATTTAGCAAGTTTATTTTAATGAAATCGCTATATTTTGGACGAAACACTCTTTTCACTTTATGATAGAAGAACAACTACTTATCAAAAAGGATGAATAGAGGCAATGGAAAAAGAATTTTGGATATCCATGTATGATGATGTCGAAGTCTATGTGAAAAAGTGGTATAAACCAAATCAAAAGCCAAAAGCTATTGTTCAGTTAGCGCATGGCATGGCAGAACACATTAATCGATACGATACATTCGGTAATTATTTGTTGGAAAACGATATTTTTCTGTATGGGAATGACCACCGTGGACACGGGAGAACGGGTGAGAAAAAAGGTAAACTTGGTTACTTTGCAGAAGAAAAAGGATTTGAAAAAGTAACAAATGACCTTTATGAAGTTACAATGGAAATAAAAAAGGAATACCCTGACACACCATTATTCATTTTAGGGCACAGCATGGGATCATTCCTAGCACGTGCGTATATCCAACGGTATAGCCAAGAAATTAATGGCGTTATTCTTTCCGGAACTGGCTATACCCCTAAGGTCCGCTATCAAGTTGGTAAACAGCTTGCATCTACTTTACCGCCAAAAGAAGAAACAAAATTGATGAACATGTTGACATTTGGCTCTTACAACAAGCGTGTAGATGATATGAATACCTCCTACGACTGGCTAACACGTGATAAAGCAATGATTCAATCATACATGGATGATCCATATTGTGGATTTGTCCCGACTGCAAGATTCTACTATGACCTGATGGACGGAATTAGCACAATTCAAGACGGAAGACGCAACGAAGCGATTCGTAAAGATTTGCCAATGCTTCTAGTTAGTGGTGACGCGGATCCTGTAGGTGATTACGGGAAAGGTGTTTGGAAAACAGCTGATTTGTATGATAACGCTGGACTCGACAATATTGCCACGATGTTTTTTCATGATGGCCGGCATGAATTATTGAATGAACTGAACAAAGAAGAAGTGTTCAAACTCCTATTCCATTGGTTGCGCGATCAAATGGGCTAGGTTACTCCCTTTTCAGGTAAGCGTTTACATGAAGTTTTCCAGTTATATGCATGCTTAATCCCTTGAAACAACTGGGTTTTTAGAGGTAAAATAGATAAAGGATATGAAATAAATGTTGAAGGGTTGGACAAATAGTTTATGAAACAAATACAAGGAATAGCCGCTTCAAGTGGAATAGCAATCGCAAAGGCCTATCAACTGGTAACGCCAGATTTAACCTTTGAAAAAAAGACAATAGATAATCCGAACGAAGAGATTGAGAGACTAGACAAGGCACTTGAAAAGTCAAGAGCCGAGTTAGAAAAAATTAAAGAACACGCTAAAAGAGAAATTGGGGACGAACATGCAGAGATTTTTTCAGCACATCTCCTTGTGTTAAGTGACCCTGAATTAATCAAGCCAATCAAAGAAAAAATTAAAACTGATAACGAAATGGCTGAGGCTGCTTTAAAGGAAACAGCTGATATGTTCATCGATATGTTTAAAAATATGGATAACGAATACATGCGTGAGCGGGCTGCTGATATTCAAGATGTTACCAAACGCGTAATGGCTCATCTGTTGAATGTAACGTTTCCTGATCCAGCATTAATAGATGAAGAAGTAATCGTCATTGCGCATGATTTAACACCATCTGATACGGCTCAGTTAAATCGTGAGTTTGTAAAAGGCTTTGCAACAGACATTGGCGGACGGACTTCTCATTCCGCTATTATGGCTAGGTCACTTGAGATTCCAGCCGTAGTTGGTACAAAAGAAAGTACGCAAAAGATTAAGCAAAACGACCTCATTATTGTTGATGGCATGAATGGTGACGTTTTGATTAATCCAAGTGAGGAAGAAATAGATTCGTATAAGAAAAAACAAATAGAGTACGAAGAGCAAAAAACGGTATGGGCAAAATTGAAGAATGAACCAACAGTTACTTCTGACGGAGAACAAGTAGAATTAGCAGCTAATATTGGTACACCAGAAGATGTAGAGAGCGTGCTAAATAATGGTGGAGAAGGAATTGGACTTTACCGTACAGAATTTTTATACATGGGAAAAAGCGAACTTCCAACTGAAGATGAACAATATGATGCATATAAATCCGTACTTGAAAAAATGGGCGACAAACCTGTTGTTGTTCGTACATTAGATATAGGTGGAGATAAGGAACTAAGCTACTTAGACCTCCCTAAAGAAATGAATCCATTCCTAGGATTTCGTGCAATAAGATTCTGCTTAGAAAATGAGTCTATATTCCGCACTCAATTACGTGCGTTATTGCGCGCGAGCGTTCATGGTAACTTAAAGATTATGTTTCCAATGATTGCAACACTTGAGGAGTTTAGACAGGCGAAAGAAATTTTGTTGGATGAAAAAAGTAACTTGTCAAACGAGGGTGTAAATGTTTCTGATAAAATTGAAGTTGGCATCATGGTAGAAATTCCATCTACCGCTGTAACTGCCAAACAATTTGCAAAAGAAGTTGATTTCTTCAGCATTGGTACTAACGATTTAATTCAATATACCATGGCTGCTGACCGTATGAATGAACAGGTTTCCTATCTGTATCAACCATACCATCCTGCAATTTTAAACCTGGTTCATAACGTAATCGAGGCAGCTCACGATGAAGGCAAATGGGTAGGCATGTGTGGTGAAATGGCCGGTGATCCAATTGCAATTCCAATTTTACTTGGACTTGGATTAGACGAATTCAGCATGAGTGCAACGTCCATTTTGCAAGCAAGAACACAGCTACGTCAGTTGTCAAAAGAAGATATGCAATCCCATAAAGATACATTACTTTCCATGGGTACTGCAGATGAAGTCGTAGCATTTGTGAAAGAGAAAACAGAATAAAGTTAAAAAGATGGATGAAGCTCTGGAGCTTCATCCATCTTTTTTTATCTTATTATCTCAAGTTTTTGTTCAACAGGCGTTCTACCCTTATTCCTGGGAATATTCTTTGGGTATCCAATTTGCAAAACTGCAGCTATTTTATGCGTATATTTGTTTAAGCCTATCGCTTCCACAAATTCTGGGTCGTGCATAAACGGTGTAATTGTCCAAAGCATTCCAACACCAAATTCCCATCCAGCTAATTGCACATTTTGGATAAATGCATTTACGGCCGCAATTTCCTCTTCCATACGAACCGGATCAGATTCTCTTTTATAATAAATTAGTGCATGATGCGGGATCTGTAATAAAAATCTCTTCATGGATTCTGTCATTTTGACTGTTTTTGGATTCTGATCATTTTTTAACATCCCGATTCGTTGATAGCTTTCAATAATCTGATCGACAAGTTGTACTTTCCCTTGTTCCTGGTAAAGCTTAATTTCCCATGGCTCTTTCATGTAATGTGTTGGCGCATATGAACCGTAAGTAAAAATTTCTTTCAACTTGTCCGATGGTACTTCTTCACTTTTAAAACTATGTATGGATCTTCTTTCTTTAATTGCCCGTAAAATATCCAACCTTACCACCCCGTTGTCAAACTACTTTCTACCATGGTAACAGATTCTGACTATGTGTGGTGGATGAAATGAGGTGAAGGTTGTTGATATATCAAATTAACCGTTGATTTCCTGCATTGAAGCTTGATATATCGAATTAACCGTTGATTTCCTGCATTGAAGCTTGATATTAGGTTAACCGTTGATTTCCAACCGGTATTATAGAAAACTAACGCGGTTCGGTTAATTCCCTTGTTCTCCAGTCATCACAGACATAAATTCGATATAAAATTTCCTGTAGTCCAAACTAAAAGCAATTCGATGTTTTTTCTCTCCAGCTTTGGCATTATTTATGTACGGCCTGATATCGGCAATGCTTTGTCCCCTCTCCACTCCCTCCCTCGATTGAACAATGTGGACTGGTAGCGTATCGAAGGTCAACATGTCCTTATGTATTGGAGCCATCAGGGTAAGGACATCGTGCATCGGACTACCTAGAATGGCGGGATTTCGTCGTTTATAAAAATCATAGTAATAATCTAGCAAAGGCTTAATGATCTTAGCTTTTCCAATGTTCGCTATATAATCTACCATTTGCGGCGTTACTATCGCTTGGAGAGTCACATTCAGGGGAATAATCGTTACGTTATGAGCGTTGTCCAACACAATCTTTGCAGCGATAGGGTCTGCGTAAAAATTGGCTTCTGACACGGCAGTTACATTACCTGGAACCCAAAATGCGCCACCCATAATATAGAAACCTTTTATTTTACTCATTAATGATTGATATAAGATAAACATAGTAGCAAGCGAGGTAAGTCTGCCAATATTAACGATCATTAATTCATCCTGATATTTTTCTATAATTGTTACAATCTGAAAAAAATTTTCAATATCATAATCATCATTAGCATTTGGAGGAATTATCGGCCCAAGCCCATATTCACCATGAATTTCCGGGAAAAACTCCGGCATTTTCCCTGTCATGGGAAGCTCAGCTCCACTAATTATGGCAAGTTCATCTGGAATATTAAATAGCTCCTTAATGTACCTAACATTAGCTAACGCCTTATCTCGTGGAACATTTCCATAATCTGCGACAACACCCACAACCTCAACTTGTTCCTTTAAATGAGCATATATAAGTGCAACTGTATCGTCTATTCCAATATCGCCAAATAGTAAGACTTTCTGTGCCATCAAGTCACGTCCTTTACTCCACTTTTTAAATACTATTCATGGAGAAGGATGTACTATGCTTTTAAAATTTCAGGATAAGTTTGTTCACTGTCGAGCATGTGAAAAATACTGTCCAGAATTTAAAAATACGATCCAAAACTGTATTTACTGTCTAGTACTGGAAAAATGGCAAAAAAAAGAGACAGATTTCTCTGCCTCTAATCAAAATAACTATTTACTTATTCAAGTTATAAAATGCATTTGATCCTGCGTAGACACCAAGGCCTGACAGCTCGTCTTCAATACGCAATAATTGGTTATATTTCGCTACACGATCGGTACGTGATGGTGCACCTGTTTTGATTTGACCAGCATTTGCTGCGACAGCAATATCTGCAATAGTTGCATCTTCTGTTTCACCAGAGCGATGAGAAATAACTGCAGTATATCCTGCACGTTTTGCCATTTCGATTGCATCAAATGTTTCCGTTAAAGTACCTATTTGATTCACTTTAACTAAGATAGAGTTACCAACGCCCTGTTCAATTCCCTGTGATAATTTCTTCGTATTCGTCACGAAAAGATCGTCTCCAACTAACTGAACACGGTCGCCAATCCGATCCGTTAACATTTTATGGCCATCCCAGTCGTTTTCATCTAAACCGTCTTCAATGGAGATGATTGGGTATTTATTAACCATTTCTTCGTACCAATCAACCATTTCCTTTGACGTGCGCACAACTCCTTCACCTTTGAGGTTGTATTTTCCATCCTCATAGATCTCAGATGCCGCTACATCCATTGCAAGTTTAACTTCTTCTCCAGGCTTATATCCTGCAGCTTCAATTGCTTCTACAATAGTTTGAAGTGCTTCTTCATTTGACTTCAAGTTAGGTGCAAACCCACCTTCGTCACCAACACCTGTGTTATAGCCTTTAGACTTTAATACTTTTTTCAATGAATGGAAAATTTCTGCACCAGTACGAACCGCTTCTTTAAAAGTTGGTGCTGCTACAGGCATAACCATAAATTCTTGGATATCTACATTATTATCTGCGTGCTCCCCACCATTTAAAATGTTCATCATTGGTGTAGGTAACGTTTTAGCATTAAATCCACCTAAATAATTGTATAATGGAATTTCTAAGTAACTGGCTGCTGCATGTGCTACTGCCATTGATACGCCAAGGATTGCGTTAGCCCCAAGTTTTCCTTTATTTTCTGTTCCGTCGAGTTCTATCATAATTTCATCGATAATCGTTTGACGTGTAACATCTACCCCAAGTAATTCAGGCCCAATCAACTCATTTACATTCTCTACTGCTTTTTGTACGCCTTTTCCTAAGTAACGATCGTTGTCGCCATCACGTAATTCAACTGCTTCATATTCACCAGTTGATGCACCACTTGGAACCAAGGCAGCGCCAAATGCTCCTGACTCTGTAAAAACTTCTACTTCTACTGTTGGATTTCCACGTGAATCTAAAACTTCTCGTGCATAAACGTCTGTAATGTATGGCATGTAAATCGCTCCCTTATTTTTTAATTAATGATGTGCCAGTCATTTCTGCTGGCAAATCAATGTCTAATAGATCTAGTAGTGTTGGTGATAAGTCTGCTAAAATTCCATCTTCACGTAATGTTGCATTTTCCTGTGTCACAATAACGGGCACTGGATTTGTCGTATGTGCCGTCATAGGACCTCCATCAGGTGTAATGACCTCATCTGAATTACCGTGATCAGCTGTGATAATAGCATTGCCACCTAATTCTACTAGCTTATCAACAATTTTTCCAAGACATTCGTCAACTGCTTCAATCGCTTTTATCGTTGGTTCTAGCTTTCCTGAATGCCCCACCATATCTGGGTTGGCAAAATTTAAGATAATTGCATTCGGTGTATCAGAATCCAATTCCGTAAGTAGCGCATCAGTCAGCTCGTAAACACTCATTTCTGGTTTCAAATCATAGGTTGCAACCTTTGGTGAATCAATCAAAATTCGTTTTTCACCAGGGAATTCCTTTTCTCGGCCACCACTCATGAAAAATGTTACGTGTGGGTACTTTTCTGTTTCAGCAATACGGAGTTGTTTCATATTTTGTTGAGACAAAACTTCCCCGACTGTGTTATCTAGGTTAACTGGATTATATGCTACATACCCATCAACTGATTCACTAAAGTTTGTGAGCATTACAAAATGTAATCCCTTTGGTACTTCTTTCCCACGGTCAAAATCACGAAAGTCATCATCAGAAAATGTACGTGAAATTTGAATAGCCCGATCTGGTCTGAAGTTATAAAAGATGATAGAATCTTCGTCTTCAACGGTTGCTCTTGGATTCCCAAATTCATCCGTTAAAACAGAAGGAATAACAAATTCGTCATGGATCCCATTCTCATAGGAGTCGTCGACTAGTGTGGAGGCATCTTGATATTGTGGTCCTTCACCATACACCATTGCATCATAAGCCCTCTTCACACGATCCCAACGTTTATCTCTATCCATTGAATAGTAACGTCCTGAAATCGTTGCGAATTGTCCTACACCGTATTCTTTCATTTTCTCTTCCGCTTGCATGATATATGTTTTTGCAGTTTGTGGACCTACATCTCGTCCATCTAAAAATGCGTGAACAAACACATCTTTAAAATCATTATCCCTCGCCAACTTCAATAATGCAAACAAATGTTGAATGTGACTATGCACGCCGCCATCTGATAATAATCCAAAAATGTGTAATGATTTCTTTTTCTTTTTAGCGTCTTTGATTGCATTTAGAAACGCATCTTTTTCAAAAAAGTCGCCGTCTTTAATTGATAGGTTCACTCTAGTTAAACTTTGATAGACAATTCTTCCTGCACCAATGTTTAAATGCCCTACCTCTGAGTTACCCATTTGACCTTCTGGTAGTCCAACCGCTTCTCCACTTGCTTGCAGTTGATTATGTGGATACTTACTCCAATACCGATCAAAGTTAGGCGTGTTTGCTTGTTTAACTGCATTTCCCATCTCTGTATCACGAATTCCATATCCATCTAAGATGATTAATGCAGCTAGTTTTTGGTTCGTCATTTTTTACCGGCCTCCACAAGCTGGATAAATGATTCGGCTTCAAGGCTTGCGCCCCCAACAAGTGCACCATCAATATCAGATTGCGCTAGTAACTCATCCACGTTAGCAGGCTTTACGCTACCACCATATTGAATGACCACTTGGTTTGCTGTTTCTTTTGATGAAAGTTTTTCAATAACTGTACGTATATGCTGGCATACTTCATTTGCATCACTGCTGGAAGCTGTTTTGCCAGTTCCAATCGCCCAAATTGGTTCATAGGCAACAATTGTTTTCGCAATTTGTTCTGCAGTTAAATCCTTTAATCCAGCGGAAATTTGTTTTTCAATATGGTTCATTGTTTCGTTCTTCTCACGTTGATCAAGTGTTTCACCGACGCATACAATTGGTGTCAATTCATGATTAAACGCTGCATGTGTTTTCTTATTTACCGTTTCATCTGTTTCAGCAAAATGTTCTCTGCGTTCCGAATGACCAATAACAACATGTGTCACTCCTAAATCTTTAAGCATTACAGGACTTACTTCACCTGTATATGCACCGTTTTCTGCAAAATGCATATTTTGAGCAGCAATTTTCACAGAACTATTTTTTGTTTGTTCTACAAGTGGTGCCAAAAAAGGGAAAGGAGCACAGACAATTGCTTCGACACCTTGATCAGTTGGATCTTTTTTCACAACCTCTTGAACGAATTGTTCTGCTTCTGCTAACACCTTATTCATTTTCCAGTTTCCAGCAATTACTTTATTGCGCATCGTCTCACCTCATTCAATTTATTTTTCATCTAAAGCTTGTACACCAGGAAGTTCCTTACCTTCCATAAACTCTAGTGACGCTCCGCCACCAGTCGACACATGATCCATTTGTTCAGCAAAACCAAATTTGCTGGCAGCTGCAGCGGAATCGCCACCACCAATTACAGTATACCCGTTTGTCTCAGCTAATGCCTCTGCAACTGCTTGTGTTCCACCTGCAAAAGCATTGAATTCGAATACACCCATTGGCCCGTTCCAAATCACAAGCTTTGAATCTGCTACAATCTTACTAAATTTTTCACGTGTTTTCGGCCCAATATCAAGCGCTTCCCAGTCCTTTGGTATCTCATCGATTGAAACAATTTTAGTATTGGCATCTTTTGCAAATTCATCTGCAATAATGGCATCCTCAGGAATTATAAAATTAACACCTTTTTCTTTCGCCTTTTCCATAAACTGTTTCGCCACACCGATTTTATCTTCTTCTAGTAGAGATTGTCCGATTTCGTGCCCTTGTGCTTTAATAAATGTATAGGCAAGTCCGCCACCAATGAGTAGGTTGTCCACTTTATCCAGTAAATGGTCAATAACACCAATTTTATCTTTAACCTTTGCACCACCGATTATTGCAGTAAACGGGCGCTCCGGATTTTCTAATGCCTTTCCTAAAACATCAAGCTCTTTTTCCATTAAAAGTCCGGCAGCAGCTGGTAGTTTTTCTGCTATACCAGTTGTGGATGCGTGCGCACGATGAGCTGCACCAAATGCATCATTCACATAAAAGTCTGCCATATCTGCAAAGCTTTGAGCCAGCTTCTCATCGTTTTTTTCTTCACCTGGTTCAAATCGTACATTCTCGATTAGTAAAATATCGCCATCACTTAGTAGTGATAGAGCTTCATTTACCTCTTTACCGAATACTGCATCGGTTTTCGTAACATCTTTTCCAATTAAATCGCTCAATCGTTTCGCAATAGGATCAAGTCTTAAGTCTTTTACTACTTCTCCTTTTGGACGTCCAAGATGACTAGCCAAAATGACAATAGCACCTTGTTCTGTTAAGTAATCAATTGTAGGAAGTGCAGCTTTAATCCGTGTATCATCACTCACCTCGCCATTCGACATTGGCACATTAAAATCAACACGGCAAAAAACTTTCTTCCCTTTTACATCAAGGTCTTTCAGAGTTTTTTTATTCATTCTTAAAAAATCCTCCCTTGTGATTAAAAAATTATGTATACATGCTACTTGTTTGTTTTCCCCAAGATTACGACAGTTAGTCATAAAAAAGAAAAAGAGGAGGATAAAGTTCCCCCTCCAGTATATATGAACTTCTTGTCTAGCTCCAGTTCTAAAGCTGTAGTAGACTTCCCTCACCTTCGTACGATAAGTCAACATCAGTTGTTAGAAGGAAGGCCGACTAAAAGCGCGCTTGCGCCTTTCCTTATAGTCCTTGATTTTTAATATAAACTGCCAAATCAACACAACGAGCTGAATATGCCATTTCGTTGTCATACCAGGAAACTACTTTTACCATATTATCTTCAAGAACCATCGTTGATAACGCATCAAACAATGATGAATGGGTATTACCAACAATATCAGATGATACAATTGGCTCCTCTGTATATCCAACAATACCTTCTAGTTTTCCTTCTGCTGCTTCTTTAAATGCTTTATTTACATCTTCTGCTGTTACATTTTTATCTAGTTCAGCAACCAGATCAACTATAGAACCATCAGGTGTTGGAACACGAATTGCCATACCGTTTAACTTACCTTCTAGTTCAGGCAATACTTTACCAACCACTTTTGCAGCTCCAGTTGTAGTTGGAATAATATTTTGTGCTGCTGCACGTGCACGGCGATAATCTTTATGTGGCAAATCAAGAATCTGTTGATCATTTGTATACGAATGGACTGTTGTCATTAGACCGCGTTTAAGACCAAAGCTATCATGTAAAACTTTAGCTAAAGGTGCTATACAGTTTGTTGTACATGAAGCATTTGAAACAATATGATGGTTTTGTGCATCATAGTCCTGCTCGTTAACTCCCATTACCATCGTAAGGTCTTCTTCTTTTGCAGGGGCAGATATAATAACTTTCTTTGCACCAGCATCAATGTGTTTCTGCGCATCTTCGCGATTTGTAAAACGGCCAGTAGACTCAATTACAACTTCCACGCCAAGGTCTCCCCAACCTAAATTCGCTGGGTCACGCTCTGTTAACACTTTAATTTCTTTACCACCAACAACAATACTAGATCCGTTGACCGTAACTTCTTGTTCAAGTTGACCATGGACAGAATCGTATTTTAGCAGATGTGCTAACATTTCAGCATCTGTTAGGTCATTTACTGCTACAACCTCAACATCATCATTTTTTAATGCTTGACGAAATACATTACGTCCGATACGTCCAAATCCGTTAATTCCTACTTTTACTGTCATATTATTTCCTCCTAATGGTTACAATAAATTTTGTAAAATCTATCTATATGAAAGGATTTAACCATGAATGATTGCCTCTGCGGCTGCTTCATCCGTAATGAGTAAATCCGCTTCTCCTTGATTAAAATACGATGTGATGGCTTTGGCTTTTGAACTACCACCAGCAATTGCCACAACCTGATTCACTGACATAAGATCCTCTAATTGAATCCCTATCGTTCGCACCTTATGAACAACATCACCAAAGCGATTAAAATAATAGCCAAAAGCTTCACTGACAGCTTGTTCTTTTTCGAGTTGATGGATGAGTTCATCATTTGATTTTCTGCGGTTTGCCATTGTTAAAGCATCGCCAATCCCGTGCAAAATAACATCAGCAGAGCGAATCAGCTCCGTTATCTCTTGGATAGATGGCTCTTTTAACATCGTTTGGTAAGATAGTTCACTGAGTGGATCAGGTACATATAACATTCGATAATCGCCATTCGTACGTTTTGCCATTTCTGCAACAATCGTATTAGCCTGACTTTCTACTTTTTCACCGATACCGCCTCGAGCAGGGACAAACAAACAATTGTCCGCATTCTCAAATGGTGACATCACATGCGCTACAGCGGCCATCGTTGTACCACCAGTAACAGCAATGGTTTGTTTAGTAGATACGTGTGATTGCAAATGCTTCACAACCGCTTTTCCCATTTCTTGTTTTACTTGGTCTTGATTATCACTATTACCACGAACCACCATAACTTGTTCTACATTCAATTTATCCTTTAATTGTGTTTCTAAACCACTTAACCCTGTGATATCTTTCATAAACACAGCTAGATGACTGAGTATACCTTTCCCTTCTTCAGTAATGTGCATTCCTTTTCCTGAAACATCAATCATCTGATGCTTCTGTAAAAAGTCAACCTCGCTACGAACCGTTCGTTCTGTCATCTTGGCGCGATCCGATAAGCTTCTTCGCCCGATTGGTTGAAAAAAGTTTATCGTATGTAAGATTGTATATCTTTGCTTCATTACTTCCAAAAGGTCCGGAAAGATTTTTTTTTGCAAATCAACTAATGATTGCATAAAGTTACTCCTTTTATCGGACAAATAAGTCCCGGATGGTTATATTTTGTCCTGCTAACTGTAAAAAAATTCGCAAATGCCTTATTTGCTTAATTTAATTTTACCATAACAGATTCATATTTCAAGCCTTATGTTTCTTTTGGGCCTCTTGAAACGTTGCAACTAATGATTCAAATGAAATTTGCTCACAGTCCAATTCGATACCATCAACGTTTACCACAGGTATGGAAAGATGATAGTGTTCTAACCATTCCTCGTCAGAATAAATATCTCGCATTTCAAGTGTATGAGGATAATCATTTTTTAAAAGTTCTACCAAATTTAAGGCATCATCACAAAGAGAACATTTCTCTTTTGTATAAAACGTAATATGTATCATACTTATATCTCCTTTATCTATTATGAACGATTACCCGTTTATTTATGCACTTTCTAGCTTTCATTTTGGCATAACTACTCACAAATGTGAATGGACTTGTGCTAGCTCCAACATGAAGATGATTAATTTTGTTCTCTTTCTATAAACCAATTCGTATAATAGTACAAGTTAGTAGCGTTTAAACTTTTCACCCTATATTATTGATGAAAGGGGTGGTTAACTTGAATTCAACCGTCGAACTTGTAAATAGCATCAAATTAAAAATAGATAAGAATGATATTTCCATCTTAGAAAAAGATTCGGCTTTAGAATTCATAGGAGCTGGTAGAAGTGCTGTTGTCTTTAAAATTCAATCTACTAATAAGGCTCTTAAAGTGTTCTTCCCAAATTGCACATATATAGCCAAGGAAGAGGCTGAAATATATAAGATTCTTAAGGAAAATCCTTACTATCCAACGTTATACGAAGCAGGAGATAACTTCCTGCTTATCGATTACATTGAAGGATACACGTTATTTGAATGTTTGTCACAAGGAATTCCACTTACCAATTCAACCATACAAGAAACGGACCACGCCCTTTCTTTAGCTAGGCAAGCTGGATTAAATCCTTCAGACATTCACCTTCGAAATATAATTCTGACCCCAGAAGGGAAAATTAAGTTAATTGACGTGGCTAGGTTTAGACAAACCAAAGATTGTCGCCAATGGACTGATCTGAGGAAAGCATTTTTTACATTTTATAATAAAGCGTACTTCCCTAAGAAAATTCCTGTTTCTGTGTTGAACACAATCGCCTATTTATATAAGAAAAGAAATCTCCAAATAGATTCATATAGAAAAACCAGTTGAAATCAACATTTTTCATAAAATTTAATCCTATAAAAAAAGACAAGGGAGCGAAAAAACGCTACATCCCTTGTCTTTTTTATACGATGAAGTGCACCCAGAGGGATTTGAACCCCCGACCCTTGGTACCGGAAACCAATGCTCTATCCCCTGAGCTATGGGCGCATACTACCAAACTCTACTTTTGACACTTAGGTTATTATAACGTTCTCAACTCAAACAAACAAGCATTTTTTCAAATTGGTTCTTCAACTGTATTTTCAGTCTACCTCCTTAGGTCGACAATTGTTTATTCTGATCTTCACTGACACAGCTATATTTACACCATTTATTCCAACGTACATCACAAACCTTATAAGAATTTAATCTTAACAGTTTAATATAATTGATAAAGGGAAAGATGGAGAAAGTGAATTTTATGATCAAAACTGAATGTTTACGTTTGACCTTTTTTGACCTATTAGTTATCATAAAATTATCCAATCAAACTGGATATAGTTTGAACAAATAAAGGAGGAAATATCGATGAATTTAATACCAACAGTTATTGAACAGACAAACCGCGGAGAACGTGCATATGATATCTATTCACGTTTACTTAAAGACCGTGTAATCATGCTGGGGAGCGCAATTGACGACAACGTAGCGAACTCTATTGTGGCTCAACTACTATTTTTAGAAGCAGAAGACCCTGACAAAGACATTTCCATATACATCAACTCGCCTGGTGGTTCCATCACAGCAGGAATGGCTATCTATGATACGATGCAATACATTAAAGCTGACGTTTCAACCATCTGTACAGGAATGGCAGCATCAATGGGAGCATTTCTATTAGTAGCAGGTGAAAAAGGTAAACGTTATGCACTTCCAAATAGTGAAGTAATGATTCATCAACCACTAGGTGGTACACAAGGCCAAGCGTCTGATATTCAAATTCATGCGAAACGAATTATTGAAATGCGTGAAAAAATTAACGAGATTCTTGCTGAACGCAGTGGTCAATCCATTGATGTGATTGCAAAGGATACGGATCGTGATAACTTTATGACAGCAGATAAAGCTGTAGATTACGGTTTAATCGACAAGATTTTGAAAAGAAATACAGATAAGAAATAAGGAACAAAAACATTCTAAACAGCAAGAACCGTAATAACTCCCTGTCCTTGACAGGGAGTTATTTACTTTTTATTTGATACCAGGTTTGCTAATTCATCAAGTGCAATCTCCTCATCTGTACCTTCTGCAATTAGTGTTACTGTTTCCCCGGAACCAATTGCAAGACTCATCAACCCCATGATACTTTTGGCATTAATGCGTTTCCCGTCTTTTTCAAGAAATAAATGAGCTGCATACCGATTTGCTTCTTGCACAAAATGTGCAGCTGGTCTTGATTGCAGACCTGTTTCAAGCTCAATTTTTACTAATCTCTCAACCAAATCTATCATTCTCCCTTCCGTTGTAAGCGTATTCATTATTTAATATATAGTAGTGCAAATTTTCATCTGCACTACTATATATTCTTAATTTACACTACTTCATTCCTACTTCACCATTTCGTATTTTATCGGCATATTCGTCTATTTTCTTTAACCGATGATTGACACCTGATTTCGATATCTTACCAGTTGAAACTAATTCACCAAGCTCTTTTAAGGAAATGTCTTCGTGTTGAACGCGTAACTCAGCTATTTCCTTTAGTTTTACTGGCAGTTCCTCTAAACCAACCGTCTGATCAATTAATTTTATATTTTCAATTTGTCTAAATGCCGCACCAATGGTTTTATTTAAATTAGCCGTTTCACAGTTAACGATTCGGTTAACGGAATTACGCATATCACGAATAATGCGAACGTCCTCGAATTTAAATAATGCATTATGCGCACCAATTATACTGAGAAATTCGGTCATTTTTTCTGCTTCTTTAATATAGGTTATAAAACCATTCTTCCGTTCTAATTTTCTTGCACTTAGGTTGAACTTGTTTAGTAAATCACATAACGCATCATTATGTTCCTGATAGAAATTAAATATTTCTAAATGGTAGGATGAGGTCTCCGGATTATTTATCGAACCACCTGCAAGGAATGCGCCTCGTAAATAAGCCTTTTTACAGCATGTTTTTTTGATATAGGTTGGTGAAATGCTACGAACGAATGTATAGGATTCTTGCAAAATATCAAGATCTGATAGTAGCTTTCTAACATCCTCTTTCATCCGGACGATATATACATTATTCTTCTTCAATTTCATTTTCCGTCTAACTAACAACTCAACTGGTAAATCATATTGAGACTTTATTAACGTATAAATTCTACGTGCTATTGCCGCATTTTCAGTTTGTACATCAAGTAAATATTGTTGTCTAGATATAGATATTGCTCCGTTCATTCGTATCAACGCGGAAAGTTCAGCAAACGTGCAACATGAATCTATTTCTATTGAGGTCAATTCCTTCTTAATTTCGGATGCAAAAGACAACCCTGTCATCTCCCCTTTAAGCCAGTCTTGAGGGTGTTGTTTCTATTCCTTAAGCATGGATAATAATAAATTTGCAATTTTATGTGTGTCATGTCTTATTGTCGTTTGATCATAATTTATGATATCACCCTCAATAATACGAACCCCCATTTCGAGAAGACGATCCGTATCATAGATAACTGGCTCAGCATTTTCTTCTGCATAGATATCACGAACTGTTTTTTTAATCGGCTCATTATGCACAACAATAGAATCCAAAAAGCCTTCACCAACATGATCAACAATAGCCTTTACATGTTCAGAGGCGGTGTAACCTGTTGTCTCCCCTTCTTGTGTCATCACATTACAAACGTATACCACTTTTGCATTTGACGAACGAACAGCATCATCAATTTTAGGAATGATCATATTAGGAAGTATACTCGTATACAAACTGCCAGGTGAAACGACTATTAGATCAGCATTTTCAATGGCGCGAATTGCATTAGGCAAAGGGTTGATATACTCTGGACTCAAAAATACACGCTTGATTCGTTTGTTAGCGAGAGGAATACTCGACTCTCCAATAATTATTGATCCATCTTCCATTTCTGCATGTAGCGTCAAATTTTCATTTGAAATTGGATAAACTTTTCCTTTTACATTAAACACGCGGGATATTTCTTTAATTCCTGTATAAAAATTTCCTGTTATTGAAGTCATGGCAGCTAGCAAAAGGTTTCCCATAGAGTGACCAATTAGACCCTCACCATTTGCGAATCGATGCTGGAATAACTCAAGTAACATTGGTTCTGCGTCAGACAATGCAGCAATAACGTTACGTATATCACCGGGTGCTGGAATAGACATATCGTTCCGTATTCTACCCGTACTTCCGCCATCATCAGAAACGGTTACTAATGCGGCTAAATGAATAGGCAGGTCTTTTAATCCCCTCAGTAAAACCGGCATACCAGTTCCGCCACCGATAACAACTACTCTTGGATGATTTTCTTCCGTCATACAGACTTCCCTTTTCGTTTATCAATATCCCGATGGCTAATATGTGTTATATAATTTGATGAGAGTTTTTTAGCAAAGTATTCGGAAATTGCTACAGAACGATGTTGACCACCAGTACAGCCAATCGCAACGACTAATTGAGATTTACCCTCTTTTTTATATTGAGGGAGCATAAATTGAAGTAAATCTAAAACTTTTTCATTAAACTTTTGGGTGTCTGACCATTTAAATACATAGGAAGATACCTCAGGGTTTAAACCAGTTAATGGCTTCATATGTGTTACATAATGTGGGTTAGGCAAAAACCGGACATCAAACACCAAGTCCGCATCAATTGGCACACCATATTTGAAGCCAAAGGAAACCATATGAACAGAAAAGATTTCTTGCTTATCATCTGTGTATGCTTTTAATATTCTTTCTCTTAGTTCTCTAGGCTTTAGATTTGTTGTATCAATAATCCTTTGGGCTCTCCCACGCAGTTCATCAATAATAACACGTTCCTGCTGAATTCCATCAAGTGGCAATCCCCCAACTGCTAAAGGGTGAGAGCGTCTTGTTTCTTTGTATCTTGTCACTAGTTCTTCGTTCTTTGCATCTAAAAACAAAATATGTTCTTGCAACCACTCTTCTTCACCAAGAATATCAAGTGCTTCAAATAATGAATCAAAAAACTCCCGTCCCCGTAAATCCATGACAAGTGCTACTTTACGAATATTATTCGTTGCATCTCTCATTAATTCAAGAAATTTTGGTAGTAAGGCAGGTGGAAGATTATCGACGCAATAATATCCTAAATCTTCAAAGCTTTGAACAGCAACTGTCTTTCCAGCACCGGACATTCCTGTAATAATTACTAATTTTGTTTCCTGTTCATTCTCAGGCATCGTACAACCTCCCTCTATGGTGTAAATGGATCTAATCTCATATCAAGTAAGTTATAATCTTCTGTGTAAGAAAAAGATCCATACAGCATACCACTCTTTGACAAGACATGCTCAAAGATTTTTTTATCCCCTTCTGCCATAGGCAATTCATGTACTTGTTCCTTTGGCACCCATTCAAGAATGCCTTCATCACAATGTTCCGCTAGCTTACCTTTAGACACATTACAAACAAACGTAAACATCATCCACTCCTGAACCTTTTCATCCGCATTATGAACAGAAAATGTGAATGTTCCTGCAAGCTCTGGTTTTTGTAAATGTAAAGAAGTCTCTTCCCAATACTCTCGTACTACCGATTCCTTGATGGATTCACCCGGTTCCATCTTTCCACCAGGAATCGCATACCAGCCACGTCGGGGCTTTTTAAGTAATAAAACTTTATTGTGTTGGATTAAAATACAATTGGTAACTCGTTGCATATCAATAACACCTCTTTCTGAAGAGGATAGTTGGTCTAGCTACGGCTCCTAGAAGCTGCCGTCATAAGCAATAGACACTTCGAGCACCGTAGACCGTGTGCTCTACAGTCTATCGCTTATGCGTCCGCTTCTGACCAGTCGCCTCCGCTTTTCTTGTCTAGCTACGGCTCCTAGAAGCTGCCATCATTAGAAAAATAGACACTTTGAGCACCATAGACCCTGTGCTCTATGGCTATTGCTTATGCGTTCGCTTCTGAATTAGTCGCCTCCGCTTTTCTCTATTATACAATGAAAAAATTCAAACCAACAAGGATATGTTTCAATTTGAGATTTTTAATTGTTCGACAGGTTTGGACAACCTTTTATTTTAAAATGCTAGCAAAAAAAAGATGCACAGGTGCGAGTCACCTGTGCATAAAACTAATTTATCTATTAAAAGGGGGTCAATTAGTTAATTTTATTATACCCCAAAATTATTTCGAACGTGTTACAACAGCGTTAAAAAGTAATTACTTTATTAGAATAGGTGTAAGTGCCGTCTATTAGCACTTATATGTTTAATTTGCTGCTTTTAATTCTTCTAATAAATCTTCAATATAACCTTGTGCAGATTGAGCAGCAATACTGCCGTCCCCGGTTGCTGTCACAATTTGTCGAAGTTCTTTATCTCGGATATCTCCCGCTGCAAATACACCAGGCACGCTTGTTTCCATGTTTTCATTGGTAGGAATATACCCTTGATCATCTGTTATACCTAATGATTTAAATGGTTCACTTAATGGTACTAACCCGATATAAATGAATACACCATCTGCGGCAAATTCTTTCGTCTCTTTTGTATTACGATTCTCCAGCGTAACACCGCTAACTTTACCATCAGGACCATTGATTGTATTAACAACTGTATCCCAGATAAAATCAATTTTTTCGTTGTCAAATGCGCGTTGCTGGATGATCTTTTGTGCACGTAATTCATCACGACGGTGAACGATTGTAACGTTTTTTGCAAAACGAGTCAGGTATATACCTTCCTCTACTGCAGAATCTCCGCCACCAATTACAACAAGATCCTTTTCCTTGAAGAATGCACCATCACAAACAGCACAGTAAGAAACACCTCGGCCACCTAGTTCTTCTTCACCAGTAATGCCAAGCTTCTTATATTGCGCACCAGTTGTAATGATCAGTGTACGTGTTTTGTACTCATGTTTACCAGCTTTTACTAGCTTATAATCGCCATGATCGATAACTTCCTTTATATCGCCATATGCATATTCAGCACCAAATTTCTTAGCATGCTCAAACATTTTATTCGATAAGTCAGGTCCCAAAATGTGTTCATACCCAGGATAATTCTCTACATCCTCTGTATTAGCCATTTGACCACCTGGAATTCCTCTTTCAATCATAAGTGTTTCCAAATTTGCACGAGATGCGTAAACCGCTGCTGTCATTCCTGCTGGTCCAGCTCCTGCGATAATGACATCAAACATACGATCTTCGGACATTACGAACAGCCCCTTTAATTTACAATTATAGTTATTATTAAACCATTTATATACTATAAGATGCGAACTAGCACGTCTAGTGTTCTGCTCACTTACAGATTACAAGGATGTGTTTCTCTTTTTAATGAAGAGTGCAGTTTGCATCCTTCATCCCATAACGATTTCGCCTTTTCAGTCTCGCCAATATGAAATGCGGCAATACTATACCAGCGATAGTAGGATGGATGACCCTTTAATTTCCCCTTTGCCAGCGCCTTAAATCGTTTATATGCTTCTTGATAATATTCAGTCCGCGCCAAGGTGGTTGCAATTTTCAACTTGAGTTGTTCGTGAATAGAATATACATTTAGTAATGCCTGAATATGGTTTGTATATTCCCTATTATCACGTTCATAGTAATAAATTGCTAAATTTGTATGGGAACATAAGTCGTTCGGATCTTCTGTTAAAGCATCCCATTCCTTCTGAATAGCATCTTCCTGAAATCCATTATGAAACAATGCTTGTGTATAATCATGCTTAATCATTTTATGTTCTGGAAAAAGTACCATCATTTCTTCTAATAACGGTAAGACTTTTCCCCATTCCAGTTTTTCCATATGATTAAAAACAGTTTCCTGATAAATGAGCAGCTCATCTTCTTCTTCCATATCCCACTCATCTTCGTCACTGTCATCAATATCAAGCATTTCTAGTAGACTATGTGCCTCTTCATGGAAATCACCATCGGGCTCATTATTAAGATATGATTCAGCATATTTTTTTGCATCATTTAACAAACCTAAATGTGCATAATTATTTGCTAATAAATAGTAACAATCTGCATATTCATCACCTGTATATTGCAAAACTTTTGTTAGTAATTGGTTTGCTGCGTGGTAAGCACCTATTTCTGTATAAACAATTGATAATTGACATTGGTATAATGGTTCCTTTGGGGCAAACTCAACCGCCTTTTTCATCCATTTAACAGCAACATCAAATTTTCTTTTTTGAAAGGCTTCTACACCTTTTGTAAAATAAAATTCACCTTCAGGAATAAAAGGGATAACATTGTTTGTTTTTCTAATAACTTGTTTACTATTAACGTCCTGCATGGTTATCCCCCTTCAATGTCGAAACATATCGAAATAAATTATACCACACATGGAAGTAGAATTATAGATGACAGCAGTTGGACATCTTACAAGGGCGGTAGGATTGTGGATATGGCATTGGTGAAAGTTTTGAATTGACATAAGACTTTTGCTTGTTCATCAGTATTTCTGGGTTTCATCAATAATCTGAGCTTGTCATCGCAGAGAAAAAGACTCTAATCCAAGACCAATTTGGATTAGAGTCTTTGTACTAGTTAACTGGCGTTACTGCTTCATGCAACAATTTATTTAGCTCAACGATATATTCTTGTTTCTGTACATCTGGCCATTTAAATGCAGATGCCATATAGTCAATCACCGAATCTTTATGTGCCCGAACCCATTGAATATCAAAGTATAATGCTCCAGTTCTTCGAATAAAGAAATCGACAGGCTTGTAAACCAATTCTTGTTCTACGCCATACAAAAGTTCTGCAAAGACAATTGGCTCAATACCCGCTTGTCTTGCTTCTTCTTGTTTGTTTTCGTAAAAGGAGAATAACACATCTATATTTGCTCCGTATTTTTGAACGAGTAATTCAGCTGTTTCTTCCTTGATTCCCACTCCAACAGCTTCAGCGATTTTTAGCTTTTTAAACGCTACAAACCCTTCCGATCCACCAACTTCCCCACCAGAGATTGGTAAGTCACGCGTCTCTGATTTTGTATACATAATCTGTTCTTCTTTTTTCAACTGATCAACCACCGTATTTACTGCATGTTCAGCCATTTTTCGGTATCCAGTAAGCTTACCTCCAGCCATTGAAAGTAGACCTGAATCAGAGGTAAATATTTCGTCTTTACGTGAGATTTCACCAGGTTTTTTTCCCTCTTCTGAAATCAGTGGGCGTAATCCCGCCCAGCTTGATTCAACATCTTCTGCCGTCACATCAAGTGAAGGAAACATATAATTAATGGCATGAATTAAATACTTGCGGTCATCCTCTGTCATAGTAGGATGTTCGATATCTCCCTCATAGGTAGTGTCCGTCGTTCCAACATATGTCTTGCTATTTCGCGGAATGGCAAAAATCATTCGGCCATCTGGTGCATCAAAATAAATTGCCTGCTTTAATGGAAATTGCTTCTGGGATAATACAAGATGTACCCCTTTTGTCAGGTGAAGCGTTTTACCTTTTTTGGATCCGTCAATTTCACGAATATCATCTACCCACGGACCTCCCGCATTCACTACTTTTTTTGCATAGACCTTTCTTTTTTCGCCAGTAAGCTGATCTTCCACAATGACACCAATAACCTTTTTATCCTCATATAAAAATTCCACTGCTTTGGTATAGTTGATTGCGTGGGCCCCGTGTTGAACTGCCTTTTTCATTACTTCAATTGTTAACCTAGCATCATCCGTTTTATATTCTACATAGTATCCTGCGCCTTTTAGCCCATCCTTTTTAATAAGTGGCTCCCGTTTCAATGCTTCATCAGGACGAAACATTTTTCGATGCTCATTCTTTTTTACACCTGCTAAGAAATCATATACTCTTAGTCCTAAATTTGTTGTTAATGGACCAAAATTCCCTCCTTTATGAAAAGGAAGCATCATCCATTCTGGTGTAGTCACGTGTGGTCCGTTTTCATACACAATCGCACGTTCTTTGCCAACCTCTGCAACCATTTTTACTTCAAACTGCTTTAAATAACGCAACCCTCCATGAACAAGCTTGGATGAGCGACTTGATGTTCCAGCTGCAAAGTCGTTCATTTCAATGGTTCCTGTTCGAAGCCCTCTAGTAGCAGCATCAAGTGTGATTCCAGCACCAGTAATACCCCCACCAATTACCAGAAGATCTAATTGTTGTTCCGTTAAATTTTGATAAATATCATTCCGCTTATGACTTGAAAATAAGGTCATTCGTATTTCACTCCTATATCCACTATAAAATTTCATCTATTATACAATTACCCCAAATACGAGGCATTCATGTAAGGTGGAATACAAAAAAACCACAAAACGAACTAATGTGAGAACATTAGTGTTTTGTGGTTTCTCCTTCTCTCCGACCAATACTATTAACTTACATTCATCATACCATAAAGCAAACTTATCTCATAGAAAAATGTTTTTTTATTATCCCAAGGCAATCTACCATAAATCGGTTTTAGAGGTTGAAACAGCTATTGCACCTGCCCCCAATGCTTCATCAACTTCTTTTCTTTCTGTGATAAGTCCACCGGCAATTATTGGTGTATTCGTTCTTTTGGAAATGGTCTTTATAAAACTCGGTATTAAACCAGGGAGAACCTCTATACAATCTGGTTTGATACGTTGTATTAATGTCCGATTATGTTCAATGGCTAAACTATCTAATAAGAAAATACGTTGGATTGCCAATAGTTGTTGTTTCTTTGCTAATCCAATGACATTTCCTCTTGTGGAAATAATTCCGTCAGGTTTTATCTCCCTTAAAATATACTCCATACCATATTCATCTGTCTTTAACCCTTGAATTAAATCAAAATGAATGATTACTTTTTTACCTGAACGATGTGCATACTCAACCAAACTTTTTAATTGGGATAGCCTTGTCTCCAATAGAACTATCATTTCAGGTTTCGCCACTAATGCTTTGTCAAAGTCTTTCATTGTGCGGACTGCAGGTAGTATACCGGATGGCAAATTCAATTAGTTCACCCTCCAATTAGAGTTAAAATGTATCATCCAATGATCTTTTTTCCATCTCTTCTTTTGTGTAAATGGTTTTCATCGGGTTTCCTCCTACAAAACAGCCTGCTGGTACATCCTTATGAACTAACGTACCAGCAGACACAATTGCTTGATTCCCAATTGTTATACCAGGGAGAACCGTTGTATTGGCACCAATCATAACATTGTCGCCAATGCTAACTTCCCCAATTCGATATTCTTTAATTAAGTATTCATGCGCTAAAATCGTGGTATTATAGCCAATAATTGTATTTGTGCCAATTGTTATTTTTTCAGGGAACATTACATCAGGCATTACCATTAAAGCAAAGGCTGTTTTTCTTCCCACATTCATTCTCAGGAACGTTCGATACAACCAATTTTTAAACGACAAAAATGGTGAATACCGTGCTAGTTGAATAACAATGAAATTTTTCATTACCTTCCGAAAAGGAACCGTTTCATAAATCTGCCATAAGGAATTAGCCTTTTCCACGCGATGACGTGTTGTATTCCGCATTTGTCACACCCCTACAATTGTGTACAAATCGCGCATATCCTCGAGCATATAAGTTGGATTTAATTGCTCTAATGATTCTTTTCCTTTAATAGTCCATGCTACACCAGCTGTTTGAACACCAGCATTTTGCCCAGCTTCAATATCATGGAAATTATCACCTACCATTAATGTAGAAGTAGCGTCCGCGCCAACCTCGTTCATAGCTTTTACAATCGGTTCAGGGTGTGGTTTTGCGTTGGTAACATCGTCTAGCGTAATAACTGTATCAAAAAATTCATCAAGCCCCACAAGCTTTAACCCCATATTAACTCCGGTACGCATTTTGGTTGTGACAATACCTAATTTAATGTCTTTTTCCTTTAACCGTTTTAACGTTTCAACGACAAATGGATATGCTTCAACAAAATTGTCATGGTGATGTAAATTGTGGTCACGATAAACTTGAATCATTTCTTCAGATTTAGTCGGATCAACTTTATCAAACGTATCTTTTAGGGTTGGGCCAATAAAAGGCAACGTTTCTTCCCGGGTGATTGGTAGTTTATAATGCTCAAAGGTATGCAAAAAAGATGCAATAATTAATTCATTTGTATCAATCAATGTTCCATCAAGATCAAAAAGTATTGTATGAATTTTCATTTGATGTTTCCTTCCTTCGTACATGATCAGTGCGTTTCCATACTAGAGAAACAACCATTGTCAATAAAATCGCCGTAATGAGACGTATAACGAGTAATGGCCAAACCGGTATACCCAGCGGAATAAAGATAAGCGTATCCTCTACAACCGCGTGACAGGATACGAGAAATATCAATGCCAAGTACATATCCCGTTTAGACACACCGTCCTCTTTAACAGCTTGAATCATTAGTCCAGCCCCATATGCTAACCCAATGGTAAGCCCTGCAACCAGTGTCATTGATGTGTTTCTTTCCATTCCTAATAATTTTGTGAAAGGTGCTAACCCGTTTGAAAGTTTAGTTAACCATCCTTTTTCACGGAGATATTGCATGATTACCATCAGAGGAATAACGATTAGAGCAAGCTGAGCAACAGCGACTAGTGCAGTCTGAACGCCTAGCAACCCAATTTCACTCCAGCCATTCAGTGCCTCAGGTTGGGATGATATTAATCCATATTGCGCTTGTTCCGCTCCACCATCCCACAGTAAATTGATCGCCACACCGGCAGTAACGGCTAATGTTATACGAATCCCTCCAATAAGCCATGCGCTCACTCCAACCCTCGATGCGACAGTTGACTCAATAAATAGATTGTGGGAAAACGAAAGCATCATGGCCATGATGAAGACTTCTTTTACCGAAAAATCAAAAGAGACAATAGCCGCAATTCCAGCATATAAATTCAATGCATTTCCCAAAACCAGTGGGACTGCCGCTTCTCCTGATAATCCGAATAATCCCATAATCGGGCTGATCTGTTTAATAATCCATGGCAAGACCGGTGTATATTGAAGAATCGTTATAAGTAAAGTTATTGGGAAAATAACTTTACCTAACGTCCATGTAACCTGTAATCCCTGCTGCAAACCTCGTTGTAATATTCCGTACACACTAGATCCCTCTTCCTGCTGATGAAATTGCTATTTTTTCTTTTTCTTCGTCTCGATTTTTGTACCATCGTAGCGTTTGTTCGCTATGCGTGATTTTCTGCGATATACAATTAGCGCAATTGCACCAACCACCAGTATAACCGAAATCAATTGTGCCGCTCGAAGCTGTCCAACTACATACAAACTATCAGTCCGCATTCCCTCGATGAAAAAACGACCAACTGAATAAGAAATTACGTAGCTTAAGAACACTTCACCGCGTAATGGATTGTATCTTCGTAAGATAAGTAGAAAGATTAACACGAGAATATTCCAAAATGACTCATATAAAAAAGTAGGATGATACATCGTGCCACCAATACACATTTGATTCATAATAAAGTCTGGTAAGTATTGATGAAAATTAGTGTAGGTAGCTTCCGAAATTGCACCGCCATGTGCCTCTTGGTTCATAAAATTACCCCAGCGTCCAATAGCTTGTCCTAGAATGATTCCTGGTGCAGCAATATCAACAAGCTGCCAAAAAGATAATTTCTTCACACGCGCATAGACAATAGCAGTGAGAACTGCTCCAATTAATGCGCCATGTATAGCAATTCCACCATTCCATATCGCAAAAATATCCCACCAAGAGCCTTCTGCATATTCTTCCCATTCAAAAATAACATAGTACGCTCGTGCACTAATAATAGCTATCGGAATCGCAAAAACAACAAGGTCCACAAAAATATCTTTTTTTAGACCTAAACGATCCGATTCTTTTGTAGCTATGTATAGACCGAGAAAGGCTCCAAACGCAATAATTAATCCATACCAATAGATCGTTAATGGACCAAGTTCAATTAACACACGGTCAAGCGTTGGTGCACTACAAGTCATTTCTATCACTCCAGTCTATTATTTCTCTTTTTCTTGATCAATCATACTAGTTAATCGTTCTGAAAATTCTTCTGCTGCATTAACTCCCATCCGTTTTAAGCGGAAATTCATTGCTGCAACCTCGATAATGACTGCTAAATTTCGTCCAGGTCTTACCGGAATAATCGCCTTTGGAACGTTAACATCCATAATTTTCATATACTCCTCATCGAGCCCTAAACGATCATATTGCTTTTTTTGATCCCAAATTTCCAAATCGATAATAAATGAGATCTTTTTAAAGTTCCGAACAGACCCTGCCCCAAACAAAGTCATCACATTGATGATTCCTAAACCACGAATTTCCAATAAATGTTCAATAAGCGGAGGTGAATTACCAATAAGTCTATCATAATCCTCCTGACGAATTTCCACACTATCATCTGCAACAAGGCGATGACCACGTTTCACAAGTTCAAGAGCGGTTTCACTTTTACCAACACCACTTTGTCCAGTTATCAAAACCCCGATACCATAAATATCAACTAAAACACCATGAATAGCTGTTGACGGAGCAAATTTTGCCTCCAAGTAATTCGTCAATCTACTTATGACACGCGTCGTTTTCCGTGGTGAATGTAAAATTGGAACTCCGGATATGTTCGCAGCCTCAATCATGACCTCTGGAATTTCCATGTCGCGCGTAACCACAATTCCCGGTGTAACATCTGTGCAAAGGCGATCAAAGCGTTCTCTTTGCATCTCTCCACTTAACTCCAAAAAGTACGCCATTTCCGTCTTTCCAATTAACTGTAAGCGTTCTTTAGGATAATACTTAAAAAATCCAGTTATTTGAATGCCAGGACGCGCAATGTCACTTGTAGTAATTTCTCTATGTATGCCATCTTTTCCTGCTACTAGTGTTAAATTAAAATTATCTAACAGATCTTCTGTGCGAACAATTGTCATTTTATGTCCCTCCGCTTAATTAAACCTAACTGTTTTTTATTGTAGCATATATTTTACAAGTGAAGAACGCTAAAGAATCATTAAAAAATTCACCATTCGCCACGTACTTAATAACGAATGGCGAAGTTTGTCTTATTCCGGCGTCTTCTTTCCTTACGCGCAAAAAATCGCGAGAACTCAGCCCGCGATTTCCCCCTATCTTCTTATAGTATCTTTTACCAACTGGTTTAAAAGTAAATTTAAAACAGAAATGATGATGGATGCGATAAGTGCTATACCGAATCCATTAATAACAAATGCATCATCCATTAATCCTTGGGTAATCATTAATGTGATAGCATTAATAACAAATAAGAATAACCCGAATGTAACAAACGTTATAGGTAGTGTCAGTATGATTAGGATTGGCTTAACAATAATATTTAAAATGGAAAGAATTATACTCGCAATCAGTGCTGTTCCAAAGCCTTCCAATTGAAAGTCGGCAAATAATTGAGCAACAGCGATCAGTGCAATAGCATTCAGAAATATTGATATAAACCAACGCAAGAACATTAACGTATTTCCTGTTCTTTTGGTATGATAATCATTGCCGCGAAATAAATTAGCAACAATACAAAGACGCTCATAATTGTTAGGATTACAAAGACTACTCGTACAATCGTTGAATCGATACTAAAATAATGAGCTAATCCACCTAAAACGCCAGCAACCATCCGATCTGAATTTGACCTCGTTAGACGCTTCATAATTTATATACCTCCTTATTATTATCCGTCATATTTCCAAATATAAAATCGCTCTTTACCTAACCTTTTTTTCGCTTCTTCTTTTAAATCTGCTGCAATTTCAGGATTCTCCCGAAACTTGCTTAGTATTCCATCTGCCTGCGATTTGTGTGCGGAAATGGCTTCCATTTTTTTATCAAAGTGATTCGAAATATCGTTACGAATATCTGGTACCCCTAAATCATCATAAAATGTGTTGGTAATTGCCTGTGCCCAAACAGTTGGACGACTTTCCGGATCCATTAAACCAACAGCCTCAATTGTTGCAGCACCTAATGCATCGTGATCAGGATGGACAGCGTGCCCTGGATAATGCGTAATTACCAGACTTGGTTTAATTTCTTCAAGGATGCTTTTTAGATTTCTAGCTACTTCCATACAATCCTCAAATTCGAGTGTTTTATCACGGTATCCTAGCATCCGAACATCCATGTCGAGAACCTGACAAGCTTGAATAAGTTCTTCCTTCCGAATTTCCGGCAATGTTTCTCGATTAGCAAACGTTGGTGAACCCATATTTCGTCCCATTTCTCCAAGTGTTCCACATAAATAAGTGACAGGAACTCCTTGTTCCCGAAATTCTGTAATCGTACCTGAAGCACCAAAAGACTCGTCATCTGGGTGTGGGTATATGACTACTACGTGTTTTTCCATTTTATTCACCATTCCTTTTTGTAATTCCGATTTAATGTTTAAAAGGGGTTTCGCTAATTTCAAGAGATACCATCAGCCTGCCTTCACGGTCATGACCTGCCATTAACAAGCGATTATCACGATCTAATACCCAATCCGTTAGTCCTTCAGCATAGATCCAGCCGAGATCCATTTTTAATCCTGTTCGATACGTTTTACCATTTCCTACAATTTTTGCTTGTGAGAAATTCACTTTAGCATTACGGATATATGCGCCTACATTGTAGGCTTTATCATCAAAATGACTTGCATAAGCACCATTAGTTGTCTCTAAATGCACATAAACTTCTTTATTACAAAAGTTATCCAGTATCTGTTGTACGTTGTTTAATTCAATTGGTTTCATCTACTGTTCCTCCCAAAACTACCTTCTCTATTCACCTTACCCAAATCGCGCACACTCGTCAAAAATTCTGCCCGACTATCAACCTCTAAAAGTTTGTTCACTGTCGTGCTTCTGAAATCTACTGTCCGTCACAGACGATTTACATTCCCCATTCAAACGAAGAAAGTAGTAGGCTCATCGAAATGAGACTACTACTCTTTATTTTAATCCAACTTTTTCTTTTTCAGCCATGTCCGTTTCCATCCGCTTCTTATCGCGTTCAAGTATAGGTTTTAAATAATGCCCAGTATACGATTCTTCTTGTTCCGCGATATGCTCGGGACTTCCAGCAGCAATGATTTGCCCGCCTCGATCGCCACCCTCAGGTCCAAGGTCAATAATATGATCAGCTGTTTTAATCACATCCAAATTATGTTCGATAATTAAGACAGTATCTCCATTATCAACTAATCGCTGAAGGACAGCTAACAATCGTCTAATATCATCCACATGCAAGCCTGTAGTAGGTTCATCCAAAATATAAAACGACTTACCTGTAGAGCGTCGGTGTAGTTCACTAGCTAATTTTACACGCTGTGCTTCCCCACCTGACAGGGTAGTTGCAGGCTGACCTAGCTTAATGTAACCTAAACCAACATCAAATATCGTTTGCAACTTGCGACTGATTTTAGGTATATTTGCAAAGAAATCAACCGCTTCTTCAATTGTCATACCTAAAATTTCTGCAATGCTTTTCCCCTTATATTTCACCTCAAGTGTTTCCCGATTGTACCGCTTGCCATGACACACTTCACATGGTACATAAACATCCGGCAAGAAATGCATGGCAATTTTAATTATTCCATCACCACGGCAGGCTTCACAACGACCACCTTTAACGTTAAAACTGAAGCGTCCCTTTTTATAGCCTCTTACTTTTGCCTCATTTGTTTGAGCAAAAACATCGCGTATATCATCAAATACACCAGTATAGGTTGCTGGATTCGACCGTGGCGTTCGGCCGATTGGTGACTGATCAATATCGATTACTTTTTCGATATTTTTCATGCCATTTATCTTTTTATGTTTCCCTGGTTTATGTTTTCCGCGGTAAAGAGATTTAGCTAGGCCCTTATATAAAATTTCATTGACCAGCGTACTCTTCCCCGAGCCAGAAACACCAGTTACTACCGTCATTAGACCAATTGGAAATTTAGCTGAAACGCTTTTCAAGTTATTTTCCTCTGCTCCAACAACTTCTACTGCGTTTTTCTTCGGTTTGCGCCGCTTTGTTGGTAAAGGAATATATTTTTTTCCAGATAAATATTCGGCTGTTAAGGATGATTTATTTTTCATAACCTTTTCTGGTGTACCACTTGCGACAATTTCTCCACCATGCTCACCAGCACCTGGCCCGATATCGATTAAATAATCTGCGGCTAGCATTGTATCCTCATCGTGTTCCACAACGATCAACGTATTATCTAAATCTCTCATCCGTTTCAATGTTTCAATCAACCGGTCATTATCGCGCTGGTGTAAACCAATTGATGGCTCATCAAGTACATATAATACCCCCGTCAATGCTGAACCAATTTGGGTTGCTAATCGTATTCGTTGTGCCTCACCGCCTGATAATGTTCCGGCAGCTCGCGACAATGTAAGATAATCAAGCCCTACATTATCTAAGAAATCCAGTCGATTACATATTTCTTTCAAAATCATATGAGCAATTGTCTTTTCCTTTTCCGACAAATCAAGATTGGAAAAGAACGCCATTGCTTCTGTAATAGAATAATCCGTTACCATACTTATATGCTTGTTATTAACCAGCACTGCAAGCGCTTCTTCCTTTAAACGATATCCTTTACAGGTTGGGCAGTGTTTTTGAGCCATGTATTTTTCTAATTGCTCACGGATGAAATCAGACGATGTATCTCTGTAGCGTCGCTCAATATTTTTTAACACACCTTCAAACTCGACAGTGTTATCACGAACTGCACCAAAGTCATTTACGTAATGAAAATGAATTTTCTCTTTACCACTACCATATAAAATTCTGTCCAATTGATCTTTTGGCAAGTCTTTAACAGGTGTATTCATATTGATATCATAATGCTTACATACACTTTTTAAGAGCTCTGGGTAGTATTGTGAACTAATCGGTTCCCAAGCAGCGATTGCATGTTTCTTTAACGATTTATTCCAATCAGGGATAACTAAATCCAGATCCACCTCTAAATTCGTTCCTAATCCATCACACGTTGGGCAGGCACCATATGGACTGTTGAATGAAAATAAGCGTGGTTCTAATTCACTAATCGAAAATCCACAGATGGGACATGCATGGTTTTCGCTGAATTTCAGCTCTTCCTCCCCAATTACGTCCACGATAAGGTTTCCTTCACCTAATCTTAAAGCTGTTTCAATTGAATCACCAAGCCTCGTAGCAACACCATCTTTCACAACTATCCGATCAACAACAACCTCAATGGAATGTTTTTTATTTTTCTCAAGATTAAATTCCTCGTTTATTTCCCGCATCTCATTATCCACACGAATTCGAACATAACCTTCTTGTTTCAACCGTTCGAAGGTTTTTACATGTTCCCCTTTCCGTCCAGAAACAACCGGTGCAAGGATCTGCATTTTGGTTTTTTCAGGATATTCGAGAATACGATCCACCATTTGTTGTATTGTTTGTGAGCTAATTTCGATTCCGTGTCTTGGACAGGTGGGTCTACCGACACGAGCGAAAAGCAGGCGTAAATAATCATAAATCTCTGTAACAGTACCCACCGTTGAGCGAGGGTTTTTGCTCGTTGTTTTTTGATCAATCGAAATAGCCGGTGATAGACCTTCAATTGAGTCAACATCAGGTTTATCCATTTGACCCAAAAACTGACGGGCATATGCTGATAACGATTCCACATATCTACGTTGACCTTCTGCATAGATTGTATCAAAAGCCAGAGAGGATTTACCGGAACCAGATAATCCTGTCATAACAACTAGTTTATTTTTGGGAATAGTTATATCGATATTTTTTAAATTATGCGCTCTGGCGCCTTTAATCTCAATTGATTTACTAGCCATGTACCTGTCATCCTCCCGCTTTAAGTTCAAGTAAAATATCACGTAGCTCTGCTGCTTTTTCAAAATCAAGTGCTTTGGCAGCGGCTTTCATTTCTTTTTCCATATTTTCAACCGCCTTGACTTTTTCTTTCTTAGTTAGCTTAGAAAGGCTTTTCGTTTTTTCTTCGTATTCGGTTTCATCCTCAGCAACAAAAGTAGCCCGAATCACATCACGCACTTCTTTTTTAATCGTTGTAGGCGTAATGTTATGTTTCTCATTGTAGGCGGTTTGCTTTTCGCGTCTTCTTGTTGTTTCATCTATCGCTACTTGCATCGATTTCGTTATTCTATCAGCATACATCACAACTTCACCATGCTCATTACGTGCTGCACGTCCCATCGTTTGGATAAGAGAGCGTTCAGAACGCAAGAAACCTTCCTTGTCTGCATCCAATATAGCGACAAGGGAAACCTCTGGAATATCAAGCCCCTCACGTAGCAGGTTAATACCTATTAATACATCATACTTTCCAACACGTAGATCACGAATGACTTCAATCCGTTCCAGTGTTTTAATCTCAGAATGCAAATACGCAACTTTAATTCCAAGTTCTTTTAAGTAATCAGTGAGATCTTCCGACATCTTTTTCGTCAAGGTTGTTACCAAGACACGTTCTTTTCGCTCTGACCGTTTATTTATTTCTCCAATCAAATTATCAATTTGGCCATCGATTGGCCGAATGTCTATTTTGGGATCAAGTAGGCCTGTAGGTCGAATGATTTGCTCAGTCATATCCGGTGAGTGTTCCAGCTCATATGGGCCAGGTGTTGCTGATACGTAAATAAGTTGATTCGTTTTCTCCTCAAATTCCCCAAACCTAAGCGGTCGATTATCAAGTGCTGATGGCAACCGGAAACCATGATCTACTAAAACCTGTTTCCGAGCTTGGTCACCGTTAAACATCCCCCTGATTTGTGGCAATGTCGCGTGTGACTCATCCACCACAACTAAGAAGTCATCTGGAAAGTAATCAAACAATGTATATGGGGTAGCCCCTTCCGCGCGTAGCGTCAAATGTCTGGAATAGTTTTCAATGCCTGAACAATAACCCATTTCATTCATCATTTCGATATCATAGTTCGTACGTTGCTCAATTCGTTGCGCTTCTAAAAGCTTGTTTTCAGATCGTAGCACTTTTAACCGTTCTTCTAATTCGGATTCGATATTTTTAATCGCAATTTTCAACTTTTCCTCACGCGTAACAAAGTGGGATGCTGGATAAATAGCAATATGTTCACGGTCCCCTATTATTTCTCCAGTTAACGCATCTACTTCACGAATCCGATCAATTTCATCGCCAAAAAACTCAATCCGAATACAGTGTTCCTCTCTCGACGCTGGAATCACTTCTACTGAATCCCCGCGCACACGAAATGTTCCACGCTGAAAATTAATGTCATTTCTTGCATATTGTATATCCACTAAATCATGTAGCAATTGATCTCGATCTTTTTCCATACCCATTCTGAGTGAAAGAACATGACTCCCATATTCTTCAGGTGAACCTAAACCATAAATACATGATACACTTGCAACGACTAATACATCATTTCTTTCAAAAAGAGAAGATGTCGCTGAATGTCTTAATTTATCTATTTCATCATTAATACTTGAATCCTTTTCAATAAATGTATCACTAGATGGTACGTATGCTTCAGGTTGATAATAGTCATAAAAACTAACAAAGTATTCCACAGCATTATTTGGAAAAAATTCCTTAAACTCACTATACAATTGGCCTGCTAAAGTTTTATTATGCGCAATAACTAGCGTTGGTCTATTTATTTCTGTCAGAACATTTGAAACGGTAAATGTTTTACCCGTTCCTGTTGCTCCCAACAATGTTTGATGGTTTTGTCCTGCTTTAATTCGTTCAACTAATTCTTTAATAGCTTTTGGTTGGTCTCCGCTTGGCTTATATTGGGACACTAGGTCAAATTTATTTTTCATAAAGCAAGCCTCCGTTCTGATTCCTACATCTAGTCTATCATATTTGTCTAACAATTTTAACATAAACACGAACAAATATTCGATATTTTTGCTTGCATCCTATTATCAATAATACCCACTTTATCGTTTTTAAAATCGTTCACAAAGGATTCAATTGTTTGTGGCTTTATAATCCTATATAATCGAAATTGAGAACAACATGAATTGAAAGGATTTTAGTATGAAAAAACTCTTGTTTCTAACAATAATTATTGTTTTATTAAGCGCTTGTGGTAAAAACGATGAATCAACAAAAAATACAGATGGTGATATGATTGAACCAATTGATGCGAAACTTGAAATTCCGAAAAAAGCGGAAGTCAATAAAGCTGTTACATTTTCAGTAACCGTCAATCAAGGCGAGGAAGCTGTTAAAGATGCAAACGATATTGAATTCGAGGTTTGGAAAAATGGAGAAAAAGCAGCGAGCCAGATGATCAAGGCCAAACATCAAAAAAATGGTGTTTATACTGCTGAAAGGACCTTCAAAGAAAATGGGATCTATTATGTTCAATCACATGTAACTGCGCGTAACATGCATACCATGCCTAAGTCCGAAATTAAAGTTGGAGTAGTAGATACGGATGCAGCTAAAACGGATCAAAAAGATGATGCGGAATCTAGTGAAGACCATCACCATCATGGAAACACAACAATTAATTTTCATCTACCAGAAACGCTTACAGCTAACGCGGCAAACACCTATGTCGCAGTGGTTACACACAAAAGTGAACCTCTAGAAAATGCGCTTGTACGTTTGGAAGTTTGGAAAGACGGCAGTGAAAAACACAATTATGTGAATTTAAACGAATCGGAAACCGGTACCTATCGAGAAGAAATGTCACTAGAAGATAAAGGAACCTACCATATCACAGTACATGTAGAAAAAAAGAAAATCCACACCCACAAGGAATTTAAAGTAGAAGTGGAATAAACAGAACAAAAGCGCAAGTTGCCGGTTTATTGGCCGTATGACTTGTGCCCACGCAGCCGTGTCCTTCTTCCCCATAAGTTAAAGGAAACACGAAGAGCCTTAAGTAATAAGGACGTTCGACTATTGTCGAACCGTTATCGCAAGAAGGTCCGAGAAATGGGCACTGGCCGATAAAAACACCACGTCCTGTACGTCGGAGCTGGACGTGGCCGAAAATGTAACCCCCTTTCCACTGGGTTTCAAATTTATAATTAGTAAAGCATCAGCCGGGCAGGCTGATGCTTTTATTTAGCATTTATATACTTCTTACTAGAAAGGTATTTGTCTTTTACAAAGATAAGGCCTAACTCATGATGATCATTTTGATAGAAGGCGCTCTGTAAAAACCTTACTTCACCAGCAATATCTAATACCTCCAGTTTAAAAAATGCTCCGCTCTTTTGAAGAAAGTAATAGAATTCATTAACATCCTGAATCGGTTGCCCATTTACTTTACTTATTGTTTCACCAATCTTTATCTCAAGTCTATCTGCAGGTGTATTTGGTATAATTGCGATAACAGTCAAACCCCGAAGGTTCCTGCTGAAAAAGGATTGTCTTCCACTATCCATCACACGATGTTTATAACTGATAAACTCACGTCCTAAAATTGCAACAATAGCCGCAACTATGGATAAACTCCAGAAGTACATACTTCCTACAGCAAGTACTAACACCAGCATTCCTAAAACGCCAATTTTTTTGCCAAGTTGTTTAGCAGCCTTTTCAGGTAACCGACTTTTAACGGAGTGATTAAAACCTATCATAAATGGAATTAGCAACAGACTGTAGGTTTCTCCGCTAACTGAAATATGTGGCCAATAGGATGCGAATGGAGTGATTAAACCAGTCGGTACCAATGTGAAAAAGGGGATAATGCTAAGCTTTCTAAGATGATGAAGACCAATCCATTTCCCTCTTGGTCCCAACTCCAAGTCCGGATAAGCCTCACGTCGCTTGAACCGGTATGTTAAAAATGCCTCTACAAGCAAAAATAAACCAATAAGTATGGAAACGCCAACAAAGTTAAGGTTGTTAAATAAATCGATGTCCACGTATGACTGGTTTTTGATAATGGTAGGCATAAATAATAGTAATAACAATGTGATGCCTAGTGTATAACTTGGAGAAAGCAAGGTAAAACGTACCGATAAACTTAATAAAATAGTAACTAAACAAATTAGTGCCAATGTTTCATAAGAAAATATAATTCCTACTCCAATACAAATTCCCGAAATTAGGATACCTGCCATAATAGAAATGAACCCTGTACCTTTCCATTCAGAAAAAACATCAAATATTTTCGCACCAAAATTAGTACGTTCCCTTCTTATTCTACGCAGCCCCGCAAATAAGAAAAGTAAAAAAATCCAGTAGGTTAATGGATTTAAAAATAATCTACCAATGCCCTTTACGATTTCTATTCCCCATGCTTCAACCATAATAATCACCTTCCATAAAACTACTCCGCACTCTTTTATGTATTCGCCATAAATTGCTAATTTCCTGCAATAGTGCAAACACGCTTCTGCTATTAGTATAGCGCTAATTGTCCTGAAAAAAATAAAATTCGCGAGTTCCCCCCGCGAATTGTTATATTATCTAGTTTCAACGCCCGTTGTTTTTACCTGAATACTACTTGCGATGAACAATGCAGCATTAGCTTGGGTACTTGAGTTTTTCAATTAATATAAGCTATTTAATGCTTTTTCAAGCTGTTTGTCATCTTTACCGCTGCTAATTTTTTCGACTATCTTGCTTTCAATTAATCCCGCGGTCTCTTTATCAATTTCACCGGTCACTTCTAAATCAAAATCTGACTGGAAGTTTTTCACGGCCTCTACTGTTTCTTTATTATAATAACCGTCATTCCTATCCGGATTATATCCTAATCCACGAAGCATGAGTTGAATGTTCTCTATTTTTTCTCCTGTATGGTTATATGTTAATGGTTCCTCTATTTGGATTGGGTTCGAGTAAAAGTAATCAGGTTGTTCAACCTTTATGGTTGGCTTAACGCCCTTTTCATGAATCCAATTTCCTTCCGGAGAAAGCCATTTATAAAATGTTAACTTAATAGTGCTTCCATCACCGAATGGAATTGCTTTCTGGACGGTTCCCTTACCATAACTCTTTGTACCTACTACGTCATAGCCAGCTTCTTTCATTGCTACCGCTAGAATTTCTGAAGCAGAAGCACTACCTTCATTAACTAATACACTTATTGGATATGGCTTTTTCTCTTTTAATTGAGAATAGTAAGGTGTTTTTTTACCATTGCTGTCTTCAATCTGAACATATGGCATGTCGTCAGTTATGAATTGTTTCAATATTTCTTCAACAGATTGTAACAAGCCTCCTGGATTGCCACGAACATCAATAACTAATCCTTCCATTCCATTATCCTCGAGATCTGAAAGTTGCTTCTTAAAATCATCTGCTGTTTTCTCGGAAAATGTCGTGATTTCAATTACGCCTGTCTTTTTGTCGTCAATTGTCTTCATCTCAGAATAAACAGTTTCAAGTGGTATATTATCTCGAGTAATTGTAACATCAAACGGTTCTGTTACTCCTGGTCGCTTAATTTCTAGAACAACCTCTGAGCCCTTTTTCCCTCTGATTTTCTCAACAGCTTCAAATAAATCAAGACCTTGTATACTTTCATTGTTTACACTAAGTACCTGGTCATTTGGACGTAATCCAGATTCTTCTGCGGGTGAATCCTTTATAGGAGCAATGATAGTAACAGTGTCATTAACCATGCTTACTTCTGCACCGATACCTTCAAAAGAAGATTCAATTGTTTCATTGAAGTTCTTCATGGTCTCAACATCCATATATGTACTATAAGGATCTTCAAGTGTATCAAGCATTCCTTGAACTGCACCTTCTATTAATTGTTGTTCTTCCACGTCCTCTAAATAATTTTGTTTAATTAAGTTATAGGCCTGAACAACTTTATCCATATTTTTTGGTTTTTCAGATGGGACATCCTGACCTTCACCTGAATTGTTTAGTACAAGTTCTTCTGTATCCTGGATTTGATTTGATTGCGCTAGTTGAACTCCAAAATATGCACCACCAAAACCTAAAATTAAAGCACCAATTAACACCAAAACGATATGTTGCTTTTTAAAATTCATTACTTCACCCCTATTAACTTTAGACTAATAAGAACAGCGCAAGCGCCCGTTAATCACCCTAAGACGTTAACTTATACTTCTTTACATCTATAAAAAGGCATCACACCATAATGTGCGATGCCTTTAATATTATAGTTTATGCCAAACAATTGCAAATACATGCTACTTAATTTAAAAATTGTGCTGGATTAACAGAACTTGAGTTTCCGCTGTAAGTTCCAACATGAACTTCAAAATGCAAGTGGGAGCCAGTAGATAATCCAGTGCTACCCATGTAGCCGATTATTTCTCCCTGCTCTACGTAACGTCCACCTCCGATTGCAGTACTAGACATATGTGCATATAGAGTAGTATAATCAGTGCCGTTTATATTCCCTGCTACAATAACATGGTTGCCAAATGAACTAGCATAATTCACAGGCATCGCATAGCCGGAAATTGAAGCACGAATCGGTGTACCTAATGGACCTGAAATATCAACACCAGCATGCAATCTTGAAATTGGTAAAATTGGGTGATCACGCATACCGTAGTTAGATACACGACTTCCGGCTGCGGGCCAAATAAAACCAGTATTAGATGATGGCGCAGAAAGGTGTTCTAAATTGCTAGACTCTTTCGGTTCTGGTTCACTTTCCTCGGTAGCTTGTGCTGCTGCTTTTTCTTTAGCAGCCTGCTCCGCTGCTCTTTCCTTGGCAGCTTGTTCACGTGCGGCTTTTTCTTTTCTAGCTTTTTCGAGTGCGATTTGTTGTAACCTTGCTATTTCATCTTCTGCCGCTTTCATAGACTGCTGTAACTCGGCTTCTTGATCATGTAGGTCTGTTTCCTGATCTTCTAGTGTTTCTTTATGATTTTCTAAATTAACATGTTCAGCCTCTAACTGTGCCATTAGTTCTTCTTTTTTAGCTATTTGATCATCTAATTGTGTCTTAAGTGAAACTAACTCTTGCTTTTGATCTTTTAAAGCCTCTTTTTTACTTACAACTTCTTTTTTCTTATCTTCTACTTCTCTTTTCTCAGCTAAGTGAGTTTCCATAATGTTTTTATCTTGATCCATTATTGTGTTCACCGCAGATGAGCGGCTGACAAAATCCCCAAAATTTTGTGAGCCAAGAATTACTTCTATGTAACGCATATCTCCACCGTTTTGTTGGATTGTACGTAGGCGTTCTTTCAAAAGTTTTTCTCGCTTTTTTATACTTTCCTTCAACTCTTTAATATCAACTTTAAGTTGTTCAATCTCTATATTGGTATCTGTTATTTCTTTTTCTTTTCCCTGGATAGAGGATTTAGTTGTTGCTAATTTACCATTTATTTTTTCTATTTCATTTGTTACCTTTTCTTGTTTTGTAAGGTTTGTATCAATGTCCTCTTTTGTCTCTTCTTTTTTATTACGAATATCTTTTTGTTTTTCATTTACTTCTTCTTTCTTTGACTCAATCTCATTCACCTTATTTTTTGCATCTTCAATTGTAGATGCAGAAACAGATTGTAAATTTAATAGAGTACTAGTCGCGATTAATACTGCAATTAAAACAAAAGACATAACTTTATTCATCCCGTATTCAGCCCCTTTTTCTAAAGTTGGTTTCTATCTAGTTCGTTATACTTTTAGGAATTTACGCACGCTCATAACACTTCCCCAGATACCTATCAGTGCTCCGATTGCTAATATAATTAGTGAAAGTTGCCATGCAAATGGATTAAATGGCAATATCTGCACGAAATCGAAGTTAATCTGTCCACTTACATATGTGTCTAGATAATAATAGCCGCCGAGAATAGCTGCTACTGGAATTATTGAGCCTAGTATCCCTAAAAACATCCCTTCAATAAAAAACGGCCATCTGATAAAACCATTCGTTGCTCCAACAAGCTTCATAATTCCAATTTCTTTGCTTCGAGCCATAATTGTAAGTTTAATAGTGTTTGAAATAAGGAATATAGCAGTAAAGACTAAACCAGCAATCAATACTAAACCAATTGTCCTTGCATATTTATTGAATTCAAATAATCTTTGTACGACGTCTTTACCATAATTAACTTCTTGAACTGCATTAAGAGTTTTGATTTCCTCAGCAATACTCATTGTACTTGTAGGTTCTTTTGCTTTAACAACATATACATGGTTAAGTGGGTTATCCTGTTCGAAAAGTTGCCATGACTGTCCTTCTTTTCCCATGCTATCAATGAGGCTTTCCAATTGTTCATCTTTTGAGGAGAAATCAACAGTATCTACTTCATCTATTGCTGATATTTTATTACCTAAGTCATTTATCTGCTCTTCACCAGCAGTTAAATCTATTAATACATTTATTTCTACATCATTCTCTACCTCGGCTGCCATTTGATTTAAATTAAAAACCAATGCAAGAAATGCAGCTACTAGGATTAATGTTGTTGTTACTGCTCCGACTGAAGCTACTGTCATCCAACCATTTCTTAAAATATTCTTAATACCTTCTCGAAGGTGTCTTTTAGATGTTCTAAATATCATATCCGTATTCACCTCGATGTTCATCACGAACAATCAAACCATCTTCAACTGCGATAACTCGTTTCTTGATCGTGTTGACTATTTCCTTACTGTGTGTAGCCATAATAATTGTTGTACCACGTGCATTTATCTCTTCAAAAACACGCATAATTCCCCAAGAGGTATCTGGATCTAGGTTACCAGTTGGCTCATCCGCAATAACAATTTTCGGATGATTTACAATTGCACGTGCAATTGATACACGTTGTTGCTCTCCCCCCGACAATTCATCAGGTAAGAACCTTGCCTTGTTTTTTAATCCAACAAGATCCAGTACTTCCATAACACGTTTCTTAATATTACGAGGAGATTCTTGTATAACTTCTAACGCAAAAGCAATATTTTCAAAGACTGATAGTTTTGGTAACAATTTAAAATCTTGAAAAATAACCCCAATATCTCGTCGTAGATACGGAACTCTCTTTTCTTTAATGGAACTCATATCCATTTCATTTATAAAAATTGTTCCTCTAGACGGTTTGACCTCGCGGTACATCAGTTTCACAAATGTTGACTTCCCCGCGCCACTTGGGCCAACTATATAAACGAATTCGCCTTGCTCTATTTCAATATTTATCCCATTTAAAGCTGTAACTCCATTGGAATATGTTTTATATACGTCATTCATTGTAATCATTTATGTATCACCTTTTAATTATTGTAGTTGTCTTGATATAAAATTCTTCTACGCAGTATTCCTTAACCACGACATCATTTCGACTTTTTCCGACTAATTCTTTTATAGTATAACATCTTTCAGCGCAAATTTCGGGCATAAAAATATTACATTTGTGTTTCAAACGCAGCTTATCCTTTACCTTTTTGAAATCTTTTGTTTTTTTTTACAATGATTTAGGTCATTTTCCCTTTTTTCATTTTAACGAAGTATAAACTTTTATCGTTTTAAAATATAAAAAATGATCAACAGGAAAAGTTCCCAGTTGATCATTTTTAACCAAGTATAAAGCCCTTTACTTTTTCTTCTCTAACCAAGAAGCAAGTAAATCCACATTCTTACCTTCTACCAATCCAGCAGGCATTGCACCTTTTCCTTTCCTAATGATTTCACTAATTTCATCTTTGGAATACCGTGAGCCAACCTCTGTTAAATCTGGGCCAGCTCCCCCTGATAAATCGGAACCATGGCAATAAGCGCAATTATTTTGGAATACCCTTTCAGCTTCTGTCATGGTATCGCCACCACTATCTTTTGTTTGGTCACTTGCATTTTCATTGCCACCGCAACCACTCAGTACTATTGTAATACCAACTAGCAGTACAAAGATTCCTTTCTTCATTCGTAAATCCTCTATTCATTTTTTAAATTTATTAAGTATTTATTTGTGAGCGAAGAAATGCGTCAATAAACGGATTAATATTCCCGTCCATTACACCTTGCACATTACCAACATCAAGATTTGTTCGGTGGTCCTTCACCATAGAATATGGGTGAAAAACATACGAACGAATTTGACTTCCCCATCCAATTTCTTTTTGTTCCCCTCGAATATCATCTAGTTCTTGTTGCTGCTTTTCCAGTTCTAGTTGATATAATTTCGATTTAAGCATTTTCATTGCAGTAGCACGGTTTTTAATTTGCGAACGCTCCGATTGACAGGTAACGATAACATTCGTTGGTAAATGTGTAATCCGTATTGCTGAATCAGTCGTGTTAACATGTTGTCCACCAGCACCACTAGCTCGATAGGTATCGACCTTTATCTCTTCCGTTTTAATATCTACTTCCACATCATCACCAAATTCAGGCATGACATCACAGGAAGCAAAAGATGTATGTCTACGCCCGGATGAATCAAATGGAGAAATACGAACCAAGCGATGGACACCTTTTTCTGCCTTTAAATAACCATAAGCATTATAGCCCTTAATATTTAAGGTAACGCTTTTAATACCTGCTTCATCCCCAGGTAAATAGTCGAGAGTCTCTACCTTGAAATTTTTTGATTCGGCCCATCTTTGGTACATTCGAAGTAACATACTAGCCCAGTCTTGTGATTCTGTACCACCTGCACCTGGATGTAATTCCAACAAAGCATTATTTGCATCATATGGGTCACTTAGTAACATTTGTAATTCAAAATTGTTTATATCTGTGCGAAACGCTGCTAAATCCTTTTCAAGTTCCTGAAAAAGTTCCTTATCTTGTTCCTCTTTCACTAATTCGTAACTAACTTCTATATTCTCCAGCCGTTCTTCTAATCCTTCAAAACTGGTAACATATTCCTTTATTCCGTTAGTCTCATTTATTACCTTTTGGGCTGCTTGTGGATCTTCCCAGAAATCAGGCACTGTCATTTCTAGTTCGCGCTCTTTTACTTGGCTCTTTTTAACATCTAAGTCAAAGAGACCCCCTAAAGTCTTCTATTCGCGTATTCATTTTATCTAACTCATTTTTAATTTCTGCTAGTTCCATAATAACCACCTCAGTTTTATTTTTTTCAGCAATGAAAACACTCCCAATCGCTTGAGAGTGTCAGCCATTTATTTTCCGTGGCAATTTTTATACTTTTTCCCGCTACCACAAGGACAAGGATCATTTCTTCCGATATTTTCTTTCTTAATGTACGGCTTTTTAGATTTCTTCTTACTATCACTATCATCGCCGCCAGAAACTGCTTGCGTATTTTTTGCTACCTCTTGACGTTGCAGATTTTCACGAATTTGTGCTTTCATTACATATTTTGAAACTTCTTCTTCGATAGAAATAACCATTTGTTCAAACATCGCGAATCCTTCTGCCTGATACTCTTGTAGTGGATCATTTTGTCCATAAGCACGAAGATGGATTCCCTGTCTAAGCTGATCCATTTGGTCGATATGATCCATCCATTTTGAATCAACAGTACGGAGTAGGATAACTTTTTCAAATTCTCGCATTTGCTCTGATGTTAATTCTACTTCTTTTTGATCATATTTCACTTTAACCTTATCCACAATAACTTCAATAATTTCATCCGTATCTTTTCCTTCAATATATGATAGGGAAATGTCCTCGGCATCTAATAAGTTTCCATGTAAATAATCAATGATGGAAGAAAGTTCCTGATTTTCCTCATCTTCAAACATGTGAGATTTCACAACACGCTCAACGGTAGATTTGATCATCTCTTCGATAATATCGCGCAGGTTTTCGGAATCAATTACATCAAAACGCTGTTTGTAAATAATTTCGCGTTGCTGGCGCAGCACATCGTCATATGACAAGACTGTTTTACGTGCATCAAAGTTATTTCCTTCCACGCGTTTTTGCGCTGATTCCACAGCACGTGAAACCATCTTACTTTCGAGTGGTTGTGAATCATCCATTCCAAGACGCTCCATCATATTTCGTAGGTTATCCGAACCAAAGCGACGCATTAGTTCGTCTTCCATCGATAGGAAAAATTGGGACATACCAGGGTCACCTTGACGCCCAGAACGACCACGCAACTGATTATCAATACGTCTCGATTCATGGCGTTCTGTACCAATTACCGCTAAACCACCACGTTCTATCACACCTTCACCTAATTTGATGTCTGTACCACGACCAGCCATGTTTGTGGCAATCGTTACGGAACCTGGTTGCCCAGCGTTTTCAATGATTTCCGCTTCACGAAAATGGTTTTTAGCATTTAATACGTTATGTTTCACACCAGCTTTTTTCAATAACTGTGCAATTAACTCGGATGTTTCTACCGCTACCGTACCTACCAATACAGGTTGACCATTTTCATAGCGTTCCTTTATATCAGCTACAACAGCGTGAAACTTGCCTTCCATTGACTTGTAAATCATGTCAGCTTTATCGTCACGTACGATAGATTGGTTGGTTGGGATAGCAATTACATCCATCGCATAGATATTACGGAATTCTTCTTCTTCTGTTTTGGCTGTACCAGTCATTCCAGATAACTTTTGATACATTCTAAAAAAGTTTTGAAATGTTATCGATGCAAGTGTCATGCTTTCGTTTTGAATTTGCAGACCTTCTTTTGCTTCGATGGCTTGATGCAAACCATCACTGTACCGACGACCTTTCATTAGACGTCCAGTAAATTGGTCAACAATAACTACTTCGTCTTCTTCAACTACATAATCTGTATCACGATGCATGGATGCTTTTGCTTTTAATGCTTGATTAATGTGATGCGTTAATGAAACATTGTTTAGATCAAATAAATTTTCGATTGTAAAATAACGCTCAGCTTTATTAATACCTTCCTCTGTTAGCTGAACACCTTTTGTTTTCACATCATACGTATAGTCTGTTTCATTTTGCAATGTGGTAACAAAACCATTTGCTCGTTGATACATCGATGCTGACTTCTCTGCACTACCTGAAATGATTAACGGTGTCCTAGCTTCATCAATTAAAATAGAATCAACCTCATCAATAATTGCAAAATTGAGTGGTCGTTGCACCATCTGCTCTTTATAAAGCACCATGTTATCGCGTAAATAATCAAATCCAAATTCGTTATTTGTTCCATATGTGATATCACAGTAATAGGAGTCACGTTTTTCATCTTTTGTTAACCCATTACCATTTAACCCAACTGTTAGGCCAAGAAATTGGTATAGTTCACCCATTTCTTTCGCATCACGTTCTGCAAGATAATCGTTGACAGTAATAATGTGTACACCTTTTTCAGAAATTGCATTTAAATAGGCTGGCATGGTAGAGGCTAATGTTTTACCTTCACCTGTTTTCATCTCAGCAATATTACCTTGATGCAGTGCAATTGCACCCATCAACTGTACTGGAAATGGACGCATTTCCAAGACACGCTTTGAAGCTTCACGTACGACTGAAAATGCCTCAACCAACATATCGTCAAGCGTTTCACCATTTCTATATCGTTCTTTAAATTCTTCTGTTTTTTTATGAAAATCTGTATCTGCTAATTTTTCAAACTCTGGTTCCAATGCTTCAATTTTATCTACAATCTTTTGTAAACGATTAAGCTGTTTTTGGTTACCATCACCAAAAATTTTTGTTAATAATCCAGGCATAATTAACGCTCCTCAATATTGTTCAAATCATCTTCACTAATACTTTTGTCCACCATCAATAATAACATTTTATAAACAAATATGACAACTAGAAGGAAAAGCGAAGGCGACTGTTTAGCAATGTACAAAGAAATCATAAGAAAAAAAGAGTTGCCCGGGGATGAGCAACACTTCATAATGAGGTAAGTATGAGGATTTCGGAGGAAATTGAAGATTCCTTACGTGGGGGGACGTTATGAATGAGTAAGCGAATGCTTCGGTTGATTCTGTGTTTCGATCAGATCAGATAGTTTACGATTTGTTGCTGCTATGATGACAAGTAATTGTGTAATCGTTTCTTCCTGTTGACGCACTTTTATAACCAGTGAATCATATGAGATACAGTTTTGTTCATTCACTAACATCCCTCCTTTTTTCTATAATTACTTATACCATGTTTTTAAAATAAAAAGCGAATTGCCATTTTCGGAAATTGGGTATGAATTCGACAAATTTTTCACTATAAAATGCAACTTTTTGTAGATAAACATCCATTTTTAAACAAAATAACCGGACTTTCGTAGTCCAAAATCCAATTTTGGTAAAACGTTCTACAAAATTCGACATATTGACTTTTTGCAGACTAAAAAAGCGATCCTGCGTTAACAGAATCGCTGTGCTATCTTTATAGTTAGCTGTTTGGTTCGATAATTCCATACCGTCCATCGTTACGACGATAAACAACATTTGTATCTCCAGAAATGGAATTTGTAAAAACATAAAATGTGTGTCCTAGCATATCCATTTGCAATACAGCTTCTTCTGAATCCATTGGCTTTAAATCAAATCGTTTCGTTTTAACAATTTCAATTTCATCTGACTCTACGTCATCTTCTACTTGTTCTTTTTCTAGTTCTGCAAAAACGTGTTTTGCAGCTCCGTTTTGTCTGTACCTACGATTAACTTTTGTTTTATATTTGCGGATTTGTCTTTCTAACTTATCCACTACAAGGTCGATGGCAGCGTATAAATCAATATGCTGTTCCTCAGCGCGAAGCAATAAGTTCGTCATTGGAATTGTTACCTCAATTTTCTGCTCATCATTATAGACACTTAGATTTACATGTACATCAGAAGTTGGAGGTGTATCAAAATACCGTTCAAGCTTACCTATTTTCTTTTGTACGTAATCACGTATTGAACCTGTCACCTCGATATTCTCACCACGAATGTTGTATTTCATAAAAGTGTCCTCCTTTCATCCTTATGTAGTTACATATTCTACAATACCCCGTCCAATTCCTGCTTAAACCTAAATAAATTATGCAAATCAGTGTAGAATCTTGTCGAAGTACTTAAATGTCTTGATGACGGGCATTTAGGCAAAATAAAAAAGTAAAAAGAATAGCATAAAAAACGATTGGAAGCCCAATCGTTTTTTATAGGAGTTTTAGTTTAATTTTTACTATCCATAAACATACCATCTATGGATCGCGCATCTTTATATGGATTCATATAATTTTGATTCGACTTTTTTTGTTTTTTAATCTGTTTCATTTCTACCTTTAACTCTTTTAACACTTCTGCCATTTTTGATTGAATAGATTCATTCATAATAACGAGTTTTTTACCAATCATTTTTTCTTCTGCTGTAAAAGGGGGTCTTACATCACCCATCAAATTCCCTCTTTTCTCAATTAAAAGATTAATTTGTTGAATAATTGCTTCACGGTTTTTGGAAGTAATTGATTGATTCAGTACTACTTCTAGTTCTTTTGTAACCTTAAATAATGCTTCAAGCCTAACCATTAGACTTTTGCCCCTTGCGCATATTGACTTTGACGAGTTTTTAATATGACTTCTTTCCAAGTATCTCTAAATTCAACTGCGAAGGATAAAGCTTCATCTAATAATGTGGCGTCATTTTTAATGTTACCTTCTTTTAATTGGAAAAGTATATATTCATATAATGGTAACATTTCATTGGAAATCTCTATTTTTGGGTCCAATGTTAACATTAATTCCTGAATAATATTTTGCGCCTTCTGAATATTAATGTTTTTAGCCTCATATTCTTTTTCGTTCATGTTCTTCTTTGCTTGCTTGATAAACTTGATGCAGCCATTATAAAGCATCATGGTCAATTCTGCTCCAGAGGCTGTGTTCACTGCATTGTTTTGATAGGTTTGATATTGCTTATTTAAAGACATAATTACACTCCCTTTAAGGATCTTCTCTATCTTATTCTATTACTTAAGCACCGCCAAATTGAGACATAAGCTGTGCAGACTGTTGATTCATCCGTTGAATCGCTTTTTCCATCGCAGTAAATTCGCCCCAGTAACGATTTTCCACCCGTACCAGCCTGTCTTCAAATGCTGAAATTTGCTCATTTAGATCTTTCATCCGCTTACCAAGCGTATAATTTTCAAGTGTATCTGACCCTTTACCTGCACGTTCTTCAATCCGACCCATGGTGGATTCAAGTGAATCTTCCAGGCGATTAACGATGCCTCGGCTTGCTCCCTCACCACTATTGGAAAATAGCTTTTGAACACCATCAGGATTATCTGTTAATGCTTTTTTTAGTTCATCTTCGTCCACAATCAGCTTTCCGCCATCCATATAATCACTAGAAGTTGTAATGCCAACTTGCGTTAGAGAAGTAATATCTCCGCCTGTTTCAACGCTAGCATACCAGCTGCGCCGCATGGAGAATAATCCATCTGAAACGACAGATGCATTGCTAATAATTCCGCTCTTTGCTTTTTCATCCCAGAGCTTTGCTTCATCTTCTGATAATTCTTCTCGCTGTTTATCTGTTAGTGGTTTATAGTCGCGAAATGTTTCCTCTCGCTGTGTTTCATTTAACGTCTCGACTACTTGGTTATATTTGTCAACAAACTTCATGATAGATTCAAACGATGCTTCCACATTATTATCGACAGTCAAATTTGCGGTGCCACTCGTTATACTTTTAAATTCAAATTTTATACCGTTTAATGTATAGTTATTGTCTTTAGATGTTAAATCGAGTTTTCCATTATATTGGAATTTAGCGTCTGCACCATCGTCTTCTCCAGCTGTAGTTAATTGAAGTGTATTTGTGAAAAATTTATTAGTAGAATCAAAACCAATTTCTGCTCCATTATAATTGGTTGTGCCTGTGTTGTAATTTCCTGTCCGCGTTGTTTCTAGTACAACTTTCTGAGATTGAGTGTCAAAAAATGCACGAACGTTGTTGTCATCTTCTGTAATTCTATTTAAAGTATCATTTAATGTATCGTCTGCACTAACCGTGTATGTGTGTGTACTCTTATTACCATCTTTATCGTAGGTGTAAAATTCAAAAGTTTCTTCGACGAATCCGCCCGAAAAACTTTGATCAGATAATTTCATATTTGGATCAATTGTTGTACCTGCAGCATTCATAGTTCCACCCACATTGATAGCTGATTCAGCTAACTGTGTAACTTCAATAGTATAAACACCATTCGAAGAACTTGAAGTTCCAGTAGCTGTTACAGCATCTACTTGTGTAGAAGTAACTGACTTTGCATTATAAGTAGAATCAAGTTTCATATTTAGCATCATGTTATCCAACTCTAGTAACTTTTTGTTAACATCACGGAATGCATCCCGCTTCCAAGTCAAGGTTGTTTTATCTTGCTCCATGCGATCTAATGGCATTCTCTCAGCTTTCATTAACTTACCAACAAGCTGATCAATGTCCATTCCTGTTGCCAGCCCACCAATACGCATACGATCTCAACTCCTCTATATCTTTTCATCCACCAGCAATCCCATAAATTCAGCCATAGATGCATACATATCAAGCATCTTTCTTGGAGGAATTTCTTTGATTACTTGATCTGTAATTGGATCCACTACGGTTACATAGTAGTCATTTAGTTTTTCATGATACTCAAATTTTAAATTGGTTCGTAAAGGTTCTATGAGTTCGTTTAGTTTTGAGATAACTGTTTCGATGTCTTCTTTATTCAGTATCTTTTCATCATGAAGTTCTGTCTTTTGATTTTTCACTGCCTTTTCAATGGTGGCCCCATCTGTTGCAGATGTAAGTTGCTTGTTGTATGTTTCGCTTTGCAAGGGTTGTGAACCAGACACTACTTTTTCAAGCCTCATTACCCATGCAACTCCTTGTACTTTGTTTTCTTTTATATCGGCACTATCTATATCATTGTTTAACTATTTCTAGCCGTCTTTATTTCCTAATAATCCCAGCAAATCAGCAGATAGATTAGCAGCTGCATTATTTTGCTCTTGTATATCTATGTATATTTCTTTTCGATGGATTTCAACTGTCTTAGGTGCCGCTATTCCGAGCTTTATTTGGTCACCCTCGATGCCTAATACCTTGATTTCAATATCGTCTCCAATTTGAATAGATTCATTTAGCTTCCTCGTAAGAACTAACATGACTATACTCCCTTCACTGCAGAGGATTTAGCTTGTGTAATCGATGATTTCGTTGAATAATTATCTGCATTTAGAATATATTGCTTCCCTCGTTTGCTAGTAGGATTAATAATAACAGGTGCCTTTAGGTTTAAAGTACTATTTTCAAATGGATCCTTTAATGTAACGATGGAAAAAACAGTTACATCTTTTTCATTACTAATTTCTAAGCTTTCCTTTACATTGGCATCAAGTTCAAACGCATAATCCTGATAAAAAAGGTAGGGGTTCGTTAGCACAAAAGCGATACCTGGTGTAATGATGGATTGCAGGATTTGAAACACAGGATTTCCTGGTAAATCGAGCAACATAAATTTGGTCTCATCATTAAACCCTGGTAACCCACCAATAAAATGAATTGCCAACTCTTCGTTTAATTCAACTTCTCCTAAATATTTTGTTTGTATTTTCATCTTAGCATTACCATCCTTTTAACCATTTTTATATGAAAAGAGATTTTCAAAGTCAATTTCCAAGCTTTGAAAATTTTTCATTCCAATGTCAACTGAACCGGGTAAATATGTATGAACGGGTTTATTTGTCTTTGCTTGTATAATCGGCTTATTTGTTTGAACATCAATCGTTACGTCAGAAGGCTGATAATTAATCTTTACTGCAGAAGCTGATGGAATAAACGTAATTCCTAATTGCTTCATTTGATCAAAACCATTTTGAACAGCTTGACTCGAAATGGGATTCCCTTTATTTTCAATCCGCATCAAGGCATCACCTTGCTGTACGCGTCTGGCAGTTCCTTCATTCACATCTTGAAATCCCTCGTTTGCGAACTTTTCAATCCGTTTAAATACATGCATGAGATTCATATCTTCCCATGCTTTCGTCTGATCAATTTGGAGTTTAGAAGGAGTTGTCCGGATGTTCATCTCCGCCTTTGGTTGTTGAATCGACAAAGATGCTTCAGGTTGTTGTATGGTTTGTTTTCCGCTAGTTTGTTGAATGCTAATATGAGCCATTTGCGATTGCATTCGTATTTGAGGTATTTTCATGAAGTATCTCTCCTTCATTTATTAAAATATAGTGAAAGCCCCGACCCACCAATGGCTTAAGTGGTCAGGGCTATGGTTGTTCCTATCGTAAAAAATCTAATAAGGTCGGTTGAATGATTCGTGATCCTGCAGATAATGCTGCACGATGAACACTTTCCTGTGCTATCAACTTTGTTATTACTTTCTCATAGTCAATATCTTCATTATTAGACATCATCCGTGTTGCATTTATTTCCTGTGAACTCAATCGATTCTCAATTAAATCCAAGCGATTCATCCGCGCTCCTAAATCGGCTCTAGCATTAATTACATTATTTATACTGCCATCCAAATCAGCAATGCTATCTTCAATTTCCGTTTGATTATTCGTATCAAGCGCATTAACAAAATCATCAATTTGATCAAATAAATCTGATGCGAAAACTTCTGATCCAGCAACATTTGCTTGAAGCCTCGTGTTACTAGATACCTCAATCATAACAGGGCTTCCATTTTGATCAATTGTCATCGTGCCATCATTATCAACAGTAATAGGTTTTGTATCTGTTTTTGTACCGTTAAAAATAAATTTGCCATTTACATTCGTGTTAGCAATATCAATAATGTGTTCTTTTAGCTGCTTTACTTCTTCCATGATGTTTTCACGCTCTTCGTCACCATACGTATCATTGCTGGCCTGAACAGCTAACTCACGCATCTTTTGTAAAGCCTGTGTCGCCTTATCTAAAGCCGCATCTGAATTATCCATCCAATTATGAACCTCGTTCGTGTTGCGCGTATATTGTTCTACCTCAATGACCTGTGAACGATAATTCATGCCTTTCATAGCAATAACAGGATCATCTGATGGTTTATTGATCTTTTTTCCAGTTGATAATTGATTCATATATGTATCTAAGGTGGAGTAGCTATTGGATAAGTTTCTTAGCATATTATTAGATAACATTCCTTGTGTAATTCGCATATAACTTACCCCTACCTTCCTACTATCCCCATATTATTTATAATACGATCTAATAATTCATCAACAGCTGTCAAACTGCGTGCTGCAGCATTATATGCGTGCTGAAATTTAATCATATTAGACATTTCTTCATCTAAGGAAACAGAGCTTACTGACATTCGCTGGTTTTCAACTTGTGACTTAAGAATCATGGTGTTCCCTGCCATCCTGTTCGCTTCTTGTGCATGAACGCCTAGTTCTCCAATTAGTGATTCGTAAAAGGTTTTCACTGATGTATTCTCACCCAATCCATTCAATGGATCATCAAATACATCTGCTAATGCACTGGCGTTACTACCATTCCCAAGATCTCCGTCTTCACTAGCAGCAATTAAATCAGGGTCCTCCATGATTGCATCAGATACAGTTAAAGAGGCGGCTGCACCCGATTCCTGATCAACCCCAACAAAGAATACATTACCTTGGTTACCTTTTAGGTCTTGTCCACTCTCATGAACCTCATTAAATTCTCCAGCAAATTCAACTGCCATTTTGTCCAAGCTCGCAAGCATATCCGTGTATGTACCTTTTACAGAACCATCAGCATCCTCATATCCATACGATTCAATAAACCCATTAAGTGAACCATTGGAATTGAAGTTTTCCGGTTGAATCTCTTCATCACCGACACGAATGGAAGTAACAGCAAGTTTGTTATTATCCGAATACTCAACAGCAAACTCATTGATTTCTCCTGATTCCCCGTCAACCAATGTTACTCCAATTCCTTTCCCTTTATCATCCACTAATTCAATTGTTGCCAATCCATCCGCTATTGCTGGAGAGCTTTCACCGCTCTTTGTATAGGAAACTTTAATATTGACGATACCAGATAACTCGTCAATTAAACGATCACGTTCATCATACAAATCATTAGCCAAATATCCGTGTGGTTCAATGGCCTGAATTTGTTTGTTGATCCCATTCACTTGAGATAATATGGAATTTGCATCCTTCACGGTAACATCAATCTGATTTTTCAAGTCCGTTCGCATACTGCTTAAAGAACTAGATAAATAGTTAAATGTTTCTGCAACAGCAAGCCCTCTTTGCGCAACAACAGATCTAGCACCTGAGTTTTTGGGATTAACAGAAAGATCCTGAAGCGATTGCCAAAACTGGTCCATCGTTTTGGAAAGACCATTTTCAGATGGTTCGTTCATTAAACTTTCCATACGTGCAATAGAATCTGCTTTCGATGTCCAAAAACCTGCCTTACTATTCTCTGTACGAAACTGGTAATCCAAAAATTTGTCACGAACACGTTGGACAGATCCAGCTTCAACACCTGTTCCCATTTGCCCAGGAATTTCTGGTCTGTTCCTTGATGCGGTTGGAAACGGTGATTGCGTTTCAAAGTTAACACGCTGTCTCGTGTATCCTTCTGTGTTCGCATTCGAGATATTATGACCCGTCGTGTATAGCGCTGATTGCTGGGCAAATAGAGCTTGTTTTGCCATTTCTAATCCATGAAATGTACTCATTACCTAACTCCTCTCGAAGGAAGCATTATGCTTTAGAATCAAATACCGAACGTTTTATTGATTCCTTTTCCTTTGTGTTTCCGTAATTTAAATTAGTGATAGATGGATTCATCATATCCAGTGACAGTTCAACAAATTGTAAGGATTGTTGGATAAGCGCCTGGTTTAACTGCTCTTGCTGTTTCAGGTTTGTAATGGATCGGGTCAGTTGGACTGTTACATCCTCCAGAACTTTTTGCTGTTCTTGATCATCTAGCAGTTCAAGCATAGTCGTTATCGTTTGGTCATTGGTTTTTAAATTGTTTGCGTCAAACCAATTCTTCACCTCTATTTGCCGGCTTGCTTCCATTTGTTCCAACGCTTGCACATGCTTACGTTCTTTAACAAGTAGTAGTTGTAACTTTTCCATACTACCTTCTTTAATGGCAACTGTCTTTTGTTCCGAAACAGATAGAAGACTTTCATGTAACATAACGAGTTTTTCCAACGATTTTATAATAGTTTGCAGGGACAACATTTCGTCCTCCTTACTAGCGTTTATTCCAGAATGCAATCATCTTACTTGCGGTTTTTTCAGGATTCACTTTATATTCACCAGAGTCTACAGCATTTTTTATTTCCTGTACATAAGCCTTCCGTTCACTACTTGGTTTTTCGTTTCCTTGAAGTTCCTTGGCTTGGCTGGAAATCTGCAGCTGATCCTTTTGATTTACTTCCTTGTTCATATCCGTCTGCTTCTGAATTTGATTTTTATATGGATTAAAATTTGTATGGTTCGGTCCGTTTATTTTCACGTTTTTGCTCACCTCTTTTTATTTACTTACTACATTCTATTCCCGTAAACTTTCTTCTTATATCTTATATCGGTTCATTTATTAAAATGTAAAGCCAAAATTCACTGATCCTTCTTAAAGGAATAATAAATGGCTGATTGTTTATTATCAAATTCTTTTAAGCGCATTGCCCGTTTTTCCTCACGTGTTTCATTATCTAAATCTCGCAATAATTCCTCTGAACATGGTGAACAGATTTTACCAGAAGTAATATTTTTGTTGCACGTTTCGCACGGATAAGCAAGCTTTGGAAACTGGGATGTCAGTAGTCTTTTTTCTTTAATGAATTTTGTAATCAGGTCCCCGGCTACACCAGTTTCTTCCACGACTTCAGGTAGAGTAGCTTCTCTATTCTTTCTCAATCGTAAAAATTGGCTAACCGCTTTATAAGCGTTTTCTTCGTCTTCATAACAACTTTTACAAATATCTCGCACTGTTTTTATATACAGATCATCACATTGAGTACAATTCGCTAATTCACCCATCGTAGTTTCCCTCATTTTCCTATAGTATAACATACAGCAACCTATCCTCTAATCAGTGTAAAACCATACACATGAGGACATCCCGCTTCCCGCAAAAGTCCAGCAGCGTGGCGTAAGGTTGTGCCTGTTGTATATATATCATCGACGAGAATAACGTTTTTTTTAACTGTTTCATCAAGGAAAAATGGGTTTCTGGCTGCAATCCGTTCCTTCCGTGTTTTTTTCGATTGTTTTTCACCATGAATGCGCGTTAAAATTTCCTTTGTTTCTATTGGTAAAAAATCAGCTAACATTTTCGCCTGATTAAACCCACGTTCATTAAGCCGCTCCTGACTTAAAGGAATAGGTACCACAATCAAGTCATTTGCAACAGAACCAAATACAGTTTCAAAGGAATGAACAATGGTTTCTTTAAATATCTCTCCCAAACAATAGTCACCACGATATTTCCATTTAGTAATCATCTCTTGAATCGTCGTATTGTATATGAAAATGGAGTGATTCTTAGTAAGAACGTCTTCTCCATCTACCTTTTTCCACTTTTGACAATCGGGACAAATTGTCTCTTCGGAAGATCGGCTACAAATAGAACAACGCAATCCACTTATGATTTCAAGACCAGTCGAGCAATCTGCACAAAGCACACGTTTAGGAGGCAATAATAAAAAATTACTCCACGTCATTAATGGAATTATTTCCTCGTCACACCATAAACAGTTCATCGTACTAGAAACCTCCCCGTTTATTCATCGTTTTAATCGACTGGATCGCTTCTACCATTGCATTTGTTTTGCCGTCATGGAAAAATACTACTTCTCCATTAGGATCATCATAACTTCTACCAGCTCGCCCCGATATTTGAACTAATGCAGCTTCGTCAAAAACGTCATGTCCAGCATCAATCACAGCTACATCAACTGATGGAAAAGTTACACCCCGTTCCAAAATAGTCGTTGTAATTAAAACGGAAATTTCTTTGTTGCGAAACTGAATAACTTTCTCTTCTCTATTCGTGTCAGCTGCGTGCACGGTGATTAATTCCTGTTTGGATTTAATATTACCTGAGGCTACTAGTTTCCCTTCAAGTTTATCCTTCATCTTAGTGGCTAGATTAATGGTAGGAACAAAAATTAATAGTTGGCGACTCGGTTTATTTCGGTTTTGTAACCAGGTAAAAAAAGATGCGGGAGGGGAATAGTTTTGCAGGCTTTTGCGTAATGCAAAGCACATTCTCATCGTTGGTACAGGTAATGGGTTACCATGAAACCTGACAGGTACAAAAATATGGGCTAATTTTTTTCTTGAAATTTGTTTACGATGGTTTTTTCGGGGAGTAGCAGTTAGATATATGGTTGAGCTTTTATCGCTTTTTGCGCGATTTGTGGCGTAAGGTAAGGAAGGATCAGCATGGAAAGGAAATGCATCGACTTCATCAATAATCATTACATCAAAGGCTTTTTGGAAACGAAGTAGTTGATGAGTAGTAGCGAGAATCAGTTGAGCTGTTCCATCATTATCCTTACTTCCGCCATAAAGACCTTGAATAGATACAGTAGAGAAAGCCTGACGAAAGCGTGGTAAGAGTTCACGTACAACATCTGCACGGGGAGTTGCCAAACAAACACGTCTTCCTATTTTAAGTGCATTCGTTATACCTTCATAAAGCATTTCAGTTTTTCCTGCCCCACAAACGGCCCAGACCAAGAGCTCAGATTCTTGATTCGTTATCGCAGAAGAAATGCGTCCACTAGCATACTTTTGACGTTCTGTCAGTTCACCACCCCAACTACACGGCTGTTCATGGTTGGGCCAATCTGGTTCAGGGCCACTCCAACTGTAAAGTGGCTCACATTCTAGCACCCTACCCATTTCAATACATTTACGGCAATAAAAATGAGGTTTACTGCAATTTTGACACGGAAACATTCCAAATAATGACCCTTTTTGGTTGTTACACCGTAAACATTGAGTTGTGCCAAGTTTTCTTAAAACAGAGGGCTGCGCGGAAAATTGTTGTTGGCTTAATAGTCGTTGAAATGTCGGATTATCAATGGGGATTTCGTTTCGCAATAATAGTTTGCCTGAAAAGCGATTGGAGAGAATAAAATCTGGGCGGGAATCTTCCGAGGAAGTGTGATTCAAGTAAATGCACTCCTGTCTATATTATGATTAGAGCCACCAAATCTGGCAGCTCTATTATTACCCAATTATTTCGTATACCACCCTATACCAATAGCTCCTTGACCTAAATGGGTACCGATTACAGGCCCAAAATAGCTACTATTACAATCTAGGAAAGGATGTTTTTCTTCTAACTCTTGTTTCAGAGCCAAGGCAGCTGGTTCACAATTCCCATGAATGATGGCTACTTTAAGGGGATTTCCTTTACTAATGTCTTCCTCCAGTAAACCGATAATCCGGTTTAACGCTTTTTTCCGTGTACGTATCTTTTCAAATGGAACAATCTTTTTATCGATAAAATGCAGGATTGGCTTCACTTGAAGCAAGCTCCCAACAAGCATCTGCGCACCATTTAACCTTCCACCACGATGTAAATGATTTAAATCATCGACCATAAAATAGGCACGCATCCCCCGCTTCATTTGTTCTAAGCGACGGATAATTGTTTCAGGAGATTCATGATCCCTAGCCATCTTAGCAGCTTCGAATGCATAAAAACCCTGTGGCAGGCAACTAATTTCGGAATCAAATGGATAAACAGTGATTCCTTCCACCATTTCGCCAGCACTTATAACTGCCTGGTGGGTTCCACTAATCCCACTTGACAAGTGTATAGATACAACCGCATCATAATTAACTGCAAGTTCTTCTAGCTTTTCTATGATATATCCAATGGAGGGCTGAGATGTTTTTGGTAGATTTTCTGCATCTTTTACCATTCTATAAAATTCCTCTGTTGTAAGATCCATCTCTTCTTGATAGGACACCTCTCCAAAAACAACACTTAACGGCACCATATGGATTGATTCGCTTTCCCTAAGCTGTTTTGGAATATATGCTGTACTATCTGTCATTACAGCAACTTTCATTTAATTTCACCTCAACCTGATCTGCATTAGTAATCTGTAATCTATTATTTCCAGTTTACAGTAAACACAGAAAAAAAGCATTACTAAGTATCTCAACTTTCGCACATAGATAATCATGATGAATTCAATAAACTGTAATACTTATAGCACTTGAAATATGGTACTTGACACGAATTACAAATATGTCTTTTCATAAAACTTGTTGCTATTTACTTTGTCGTAACTGATATAAACTGCGACGTAACAGCGCCGTGATTTCCGCTGTGGATAGTCGCTTTCCGCGGGTGGCTGGTGAGCCTCCTCGTGCTACGAACTCCGGGGTCTCACCTATGCCTTTCCTCCCGCAGGAGTCGACTACCCTTCGCTCCAATCACTGAAGAGTGAAGAGATGAATGTTATGGAATTATAGCTCAACCCTAGCGAAGGAAAAACACGGAGACTCCTGCGGGAAAGCGAAGACGATGAGACCCCGCAGAGAGCGATCTTTGCGATCGAGGAGGCTCAGCGCAAGCCCTAAGGTGCGCGTAGTGATTTTTCCACAGCGGCGCAGGTCACTGAACATGATTTTTAGTTACGTCGCAGTCTATAGGTTTTGTGTCAACTACAACAATGGGTTGCGGACTTATTCAACTATCTCAGGGACAATCTACTTATTTCAGTCTGCGAAAGTTGAGTAAGCATAAAGTCAAACTTTATTCAGTAGGGGTATTACTGCCTGTCAAACTGGTATAAAAATATGCCTTGACACATAAAGCGTCAAGGCATAAATCGTACAGACGATAAAGATGAGGAACAAATTCAAATTGTTTGTAAACAGTTAAGTTAATAGTTATAGTTTGTGTTCAAAAAGGGCAGAAAAAGTGTTCTTCCTTTTCAAGAAACGAAGAAATTCACCGTTTATCATTTGTTGACTTTTTGAACAACCTCTTATAGTATCTCTACCCAACCTTTGCGGATTGCCGCTACAACTGCTTGGGTTCGGTCGTTAACATTCATTTTTTGAAGGATATTACTTACATGGTTTTTAACTGTCTTTTCACTGATATATAAAGAATCTGCAACCCCGCGATTACTTTTTCCTTCAGCTAATAACTGCAAAACTTCACACTCACGGCGAGTCAACAAATGTAATGGTTTACGATAGTCAGCACCAATTTCTGACCTGTTTGAGGGAGCCTCTTTTGCCAGTCGGCGAAATTCCTGAACTAAATTATGGGTTACGCGTGGATGCAAATAAGATCCACCCTCACTTACAACTTTAATTGCCTCAATTAGCGAATCCGAATCCATTTCTTTTAATAAATAGCCTTGTGCACCAGTTTTTAATGCATGTGTGACATAGCTTTCATCATCGTGAATGGATAAAATAATAACACTAGTGTCTGGATGATGCCTAATCAGGTTCGCAGTAGCTTGTACACCATTCATATCAGGCATATTGATATCCATTAAGACAACGTCAGGTTTATGTTTAGCAACTAATTGCGCCGCTACATTTCCGTCGTCACCCTCTGCTATTATTTCAAATGAAGATTCAAACTCTAGTATACGTTTGACCCCTTCTCGAAAGAGTTTATGATCATCTATTAACACAATTTTTGTAAGATCCTTTTTTACCATCAATTTTGTTCCTCCTACAAGTTTTTCTATTTTATCTTTCTCTTTCTCTTTACCTATTACATAGATGATTCAACTATATTATTTTTATCGGTATAAATTCAGTATACATAAAGTTCCTTATACTTGGACTAGGAATTATTTCCTAACTTTCCTAAGTCTTACAATTCTGACTATACCACATATTTGCCTAATACTCTATTCTTTATGTGGAACACTAATAAATATGGCAGTTCCTTCACCTATTATGGAATTTATTTTGAATGTACCCTCAAGCATATCGACTCGTTCACGCATCCCAATCAGTCCAAACGAATTAGTTGTTTTTATGTTAGGATCAAAGCCGCGACCATTATCTTTAATAATCATCATTAGGTAGTTTCTCTTTATCTCTAATTTAACCACTATGTGAGATGCTTCAGCATGTTTAATTGAATTCTGGACCGCTTCTTGAACAAGACGAAAAAAGGCAACCTCATACTTCTGATTAAATCGTTGCTCATTTCCAATTGATACAAATTCAATGTTGAGCCCTGTATATTCTGCAACGTTAGCAATATATTTTTTTAATGTAGGAACTAATCCTAAATCATCTAATGCCATTGGTCGTAAATCATAAATTATTCGTCGTACCTCGTATAACGATGATCGGATCATTTTACGCATACTACTAATCTCTTTCCGAACGTGCTCCATATCACCTTCACGAAACGTACGATCCACTATTTCAGAACGCAACAGGATGTTCGCAAGCATTTGTGCAGGTCCATCATGGATTTCTCTCGATATCTTTCTTCTTTCTTCTTCTTGTGCTTCAATTATTTTTAGGCCAAACTCATGTTTTTCCTTTGCATTCTCAATTAATTCATTTACTTGTTTAAAATCGTCATTAAGATAGGTTAGAATTACTGTGATTTTGCCCGCTAATCCTTCAGCACGTTCAATCGTTTGGTCTAATACAAGTAAACGGCGCTCCAAATCATCACGTTTCACGCGTAACGCCCTTTCCTGTTGCTGAATCATAGCAAGGTCAGTTTGCATAGCATGTGTATTTTCATATACTTGGCGTATTTCAGTTTCAGAATAGCGTTCGAAAAATTTGCTAACCTCTGATAGCTTTTTTCTTGAGAACCGAACCTTTTGTTCGAGTTTATCACCATTACTGATGTGATCAATGACTTGAGTCTTGGTTTCTAGCAATTCCCGCGTCAAAAGCTCGTATTCTTTTCGAGATTCTTCACTAATGTTAAAGATTTCATCTTTGCTATGTTCGACAACCTCAACCATCTCACCAATAACACCATCTAAAGCCTTTTCACATGTTTTCATCACCATAAAATTCACCAACCTATGTATATATATTTCGTAATGCATTACTTTTTTAGTAGGGTCTTTTAGCACACTTAATGGTATATTTTTCTTTTCTCTAGTTATAAAGGTACAGGGTTATTTCTTATTTGCACTTATACCCCATCTATAATAATGTTAACATAGGAGGTTAAATGCAACATGCTATCTTATTATTATACCATTAAACAAGAAGGATCAAGTCAAGTTGTTATTCAAAAGTCCCGATTTATCGGTCATGTGAAGCGCGTAGAAACAGAAGAGAAAGCACAGGCCTTCATTACGGAGATTAAGAAAAAATATCATGATGCTAACCATAACTGTTCTGCCTACATAATTGGAGAACATGATCACATACAAAAGGCAAATGATGACGGTGAACCAAGCGGTACAGCTGGTGTTCCTATCCTAGAGGTTTTGAAAAAACAAAAACTGAAAGATACCGTCATTGTGGTGACACGCTATTTTGGTGGAATTAAGCTAGGTGCCGGCGGGTTAATAAGAGCTTATGGCGGATCCACATCTGAAGTAATAAAATCTGCGGGTGTTGTAGAACGTCAGTTAATGCAAGGAATATTGGTAACAGTTGACTATGGACTCATAGGTAAATTGGAAAATGTATTCCGCACGTCTGAACATGTACTATCAAAGATTGATTATTTGGATCAGGTAGTTTTTCATATGTATGTAAAAGTCGAAAGTGTGCAGGAATTTAAGGATTGGGTCGTGGATTTAACGAGTGGTCAAGCAGCTATTGAAGATAAGGATCACGCCTATATAGAAATTGATAAATAAGAACAAAAGCGCAAGCGCCAAAGAAAGAAATCCATCAAGAGAGTAGGATACTCTTTTGATGGATTTTATATTTCAGATAAAGCCGCTTCGTCTGCAATAATGGTTACATGTTTATGGTTTTGTAAAATAGAAGCAGGAAAATCTTCACTGATATCCCCGTTCATGAATCGCGCTAACGCATCAGCTTTTCTGTTTCCTGATACAAGTACAATAATTTCTTTACTTTCCATGATTGCTTCAATTCCCATGGTAATAGCTTTAGTTGGCACATCGTTTAATGATTCAAAAAACCTGGCGTTTGCCTGACGGGTTGATTCAGCTAAATCTACACTATGTGTTCTGCTTGTAAATGATGTCCCCGGTTCATTAAAGCCAATGTGACCATTTGTTCCTAATCCCAAAATCTGTACATCAATTTTGTCATGATCAAGGATTGCCTTTTCATATTCCACACATTCGTTTTGGATATCCATGACATCCCCTTTTGGAACGAGTACCTGATCCATATCTATATCAATATGTTGAAATAAATGATTCTTCATATAGTAATGATAACTATTCGGGTGGTTCTTTGAAAGACCTATATATTCATCTAAGTTAAATGTTGTAGTATCTTTAAATGAAACTTGCCCATGATTATATTTTTCAATTATTTTTTTATATAATCCCTCAGGTGTTGAGCCAGTAGCAAGTCCTAATACAGGATGCTTCATGTTATTTATTTTATCCAATAAAATAGAACACGCTTTTTCACTCATTTCATCATAGCTTTTTACGCTTAACACTTTCATTGTGATTCTTCCTCCTTAAACGCAATATTTCCAAGGCAAACCGTGTAATGTATCGTTAACTCATCATCAACTAGTAAAAGATCTGCATCTTTACCAGCCTCAATACTGCCTTTTCTTTGAAACATTCCGATTTGCTTAGCTGGATTGACAGAAGCCATTTCAATGATGTCTCTCATCGTAACACTTGATAGCTTTAACATATTTTTGACACCATCATTCATTTTCAATATACTGCCAGCTAACGTACCATCTTCCAGCAATGCACGATCATCTGAAACGTCAACAGGTTGCCCTCCAAGCTCATAAGTGCCAGCATGAAGACATTTTGCACGCATAGCGTCTGTTATCAAAATCAGCCGCTCACTTCCCATATTGTCATAAATTAACTGCATCATTTCATGTGATACATGAATCCCATCTGCAATTAGTTCAGCACGCAACTCTGGAATCTGCATAGCAGCCCCAACAACGCCAATATCGCGGTGATGAATCCCACTCATTGCATTGCATATATGTGTAACCTGCCCTAAGCCATGTTTGACAGCTTCTTTTATAGCAGAAAATCCACTACTCGTATGCCCTGCTGAAACATTGACGCCTGATTGATGGAGAAACTGTATGAATTCCCCACTGGAATCATGTTCAGGCGCCATGGTAATCGTCTTAATTTTATTATTAGATAATGTTTGCCATTCTCGAAAAAGATCAATATCAGGTTGCAAAATATGATTAACTGGCTGTGCACCTGCTTTACTTTTTTCAATAAATGGACCTTCTAAATGAATACCAATAACTTCTGCATATCCAGGTTTACTTTTATAATTAGCTACATTTTCAAGTGTAGCTTCGATTAATTTTTTGGGCTGGGTAATAGTTGTTGCAAGAAATGACGTTGTACCTTCTTTCGGAAGTACCTCCGCAATTTTATCAACCGCAGATTCTGTAGCATCCATAACGTCGGCACCATTCGCACCGTGGATATGCCCATCAATAAAACCAGGAATTAAGCTTTTTCCTGTTCCATCAATTATGATAGCATTTTCAGGAAATCCATCAGGTACATCATTTTTATGATAAATGGCTTGAATTTTTTCATTAACGATAACAACACAACCATGTTCAATTACGGTATTTTCCGTATGAATTTTTGTGTTCGTAAAAACCAATACATTAACCTTATTTATCATGGGTCAGTTCTCAATCCCTTCTAAAGGTTGTTCAAAAAGTCGGCAAAGTTTCTCATTTGCCGACTTTTTGAACACGCACTTCTATGCCTTTTACGTTAGCATACAAATATATAGTTGTCTATACATTAAGATGAGTGTATACAACTTCTTATGATTTTGGTACTATTTAATTAACTATGTGATCGATTGGAAGGAGAATACAATGATTAATAAGAATTCACCCTTACCTATTTATTATCAACTTGAAGAAGAGATTCGACTACTGATCCAAACAAAGAAACTAAAACCTGGTGAATTATTACCTTCCGAACGGGAATATGCCGAGCGATATAATATTAGTCGCATGACTGTCCGCCAGGCAATTAACAACTTGGCTTCTGAAGGATTGTTGTACCGCCAAAAAGGACGGGGAACATTTATTTCCGATAAAAAGTTCGAACAGGATTTACAAGGGTTAACCAGTTTTAGCGAAGACATGCGAGAGCGCGGCTTAACTCCTTCTAACAAACTAATCAGCTTTCAATTACTTGATGCAAATGAACGAATTGCAGAAATTCTACGATTAGACAAAAATGAAAAAGTCTTTGAAATAATACGTATACGATATGCGAATGAATCGCCTGTTGCTGTTGAAACGATCTATACACCTGAGCGCTTAGTTGGGAACTTGACTCAAGAAAATGTAGAAGAATCGTTTTATCATTATATAGAAACAAATCTTAATCTAAACATTGCATATGGCGACCAGATGATAGAATCTGTACTGGCAAATGCATTTGAAATTGAAAACCTGAACGTAAACGATGGCGAACCCATACTATTAATGCAACGTACCAGTTATCTATCGGATGAAAGTGCAACACCACTTGAATATGTAAAATCGGCCTACCGTGCCGACAAATATAAGTTTAAGCTACAAATGCGAAGATGAGAATAGCGTAACCCCTGTAAAGCTCATTAATAAACGGACCATCTACATTTCTTTGTAGGTGGTCCGTTTTTAGTGAAGCTATTCGATTTCAATAATCCCTTTATTACCGGCTTCAATCGTTCCTGATTGCAGCAGACTAACACGCTCATTTTCACCTAGGTTAGTGAACACGATAGGTGATAAGTGTGATGTCGCATTTGCTTTAATAAAGTCTAGATCAACCGTAACGATAGCGTCACCTTTTTTGATTTGGCCGCCCTCCTTAACATGAACCTCAAACCCCTGACCCTTTAACTCTACAGTATCTAATCCAATGTGTACTAATATTTCCAGACCAGATTCTGACCGAATTCCTACTGCATGTTTTGTCGGGAATACATTTATGACCTCACCATCTACAGGAGAGAGAAATGTGCCATCTTCAGGTTCAATTGCAAAACCATCACCCATCATTTTTTCTGAAAATACTTGGTCTGGTACCTCCATGATAGGAAGAATTTTACCCTTTACAGGCATCACAAAATCTTCTGTGTTAAATTTTTGTGTGGAGACTGCTTCATCAGTAGTCTTTTTGATTGAACCTTCAGGAGCCTGCATATTTCCTTGATCCATTCTCTTTCGCATAGCATCCGCCAAAAATTCAACCGTTGTTCCTACGATAACCTGTAAATTCTTTTTATTCACTTTCATAACACCATTAGCACCTTGGCGCTTTAATGCTTTGTCGTCCACTTTTTCCATTTCATGCATTTGTAATCGAAGCCTTGTTGCACAATAGTCCAGTGTCTGAATGTTTTCAGGTCCACCTAATGCTTTCAAATAGTGGTATGCCTTATCATCATAATCCTTGCGACCTTTCCCACTTGAAGGTATTCCAGTTTGTTCATTTTCTTCCACAAATTCTTCATCCTCGTCCTCACGACCAGGCGTTTTCAAATTTAACTTCTTGATTAGTACATAGAAAACTACAAAATATATAAGCCCAAAGACTAAACCTTGGACAAGAAGCAGCAATGGTTTCGATGCAATTCCAAAATTGAGAACATAATCGATAAGCCCTGCTGAAAAACCAAACCCATGCTTGATATCCAACCAATAGGATACCATCATGGATAATCCGGTTAAAACTGCATGTACAACATACAATAAAGGACTTAGAAACATAAATGAATATTCGATTGGTTCAGTAATTCCTGTTAAAAACGATGTTAAAGCCATACTTCCAAGGAAACCACCAACAGCTGCTTTACGATGTTTTTTCGCTGTAGCATAAATCGCCAAACATGCTGCAGGCAAACCAAACATCATGATTGGGAAAAACCCAGCCATAAAGAATCCTGCATCTGGATCACCATGTAAGAAACGGTTAATTTCTCCATGCCATACATCTCCAGCTGCATCAACAAATGTTCCAAAGTCAAACCAAATTAGTGTGTTAACAACGTGGTGTAACCCAATTGGAATTAATAATCGATTAAAGAATCCATATGCTCCGACACCAATAGCACCAGAGTTAATAAACCAACTACCTAATGCATTAATTCCATCTTGTACAGGTCCCCATAATACGCCAATTAATCCTGATATAATAACCATCGCAACCGAAGTTACAATTGGTACAAAACGTTTACCCCCGAAGAACGCCAGGAACTCTGGTAGCTGGATATCATGAAATTTATTATACAAATGTCCAGCAGCTATACCAGCTATTATCCCAGCAAATACCCCGAGATCAAGCTCGTCATTAATTGCTTTATACCCACCATTAAGCACCAAATAACCTACAGCACCTGATAGTGCAGCAGCTCCATTTCCATCTCGTGAAAACCCAATCGCAATACCAATAGCAAAAATAAGTCCCAAATTATCCAAAATTCCACTACCCGCAGCAGATACAAACGGTATATCGAACACATCAGGTGCTCCAAGACGTAACAGTAATGCTGCAGCTGGTAGCATCGCAATCGGAAGCATTAACGATTTTCCGAGTCGTTGCAAATACCCTAACATATATAAACTCCTCCCTCTATTTGAAAACGTTACCATTCAAGATTATATCATCATAATATATAGTTGTCTATACAACTAAACTTAAAAGCACACACTTGAACCAGAAAAGCGTTTTTCTTAAGCGTGTCTTTTTCTTACCATAACTATAAGTATGAAAGCAAGCAATGCACCAAGCACGTCCAGCCCAACATCACCCGCATATGGTGTACGGTTTTGAGTGAATCCTTGATGAAATTCATCTAAAGCAGCATACAAGCTTGTAAAAATAAATGCAAACAGTAACTGTGACTTAATGGAAGTTTGCATTGTTTTTTTAAAAGCAAAATAAAACAGAAGCATTAAAATAAAATATACAGAAATATGTGCGCCTTTCCTGATAAAAAATTCAATGAACCCTTCAATACCAAGCGCGGCTACACTTACTTCTGAATGATGATAGTAAAAAGAGATATGTTGAACAACTGGAACTAAAAAAGAAAGGTCAAGGCTTTCTGATAAAAGTGGTTTAATGTCTTGTTCCTGATAAGGCGTTGCAGACGAGTTAAAAATAACTCCCATCCAACCTAATGGTAGGAGCCAATACATTATTTTTTTCATAAAAACACCACACTTAAAATTTTATTCGATCTTTATATTTCTCCATTAACATGTTGTTATGTTGATCAGCACCTTCTAAGTTACCACTTAGGAATACAGGAGCATCCATTTTTTGATCTGCTAGTAATGTGATTGCTTCAGCGAACATGTGATTAATAATTGTTGTTCCAATTGCTGTTGATACAGGTCCATAATTAACGGAAACAGCTGGATGACTTATGACAGCATCCCCTGTTGGTGTATGATTATCAACGACAACATCTACTACGTCATGCAGATATTTTCCATTATCATGACGGGATGGTTGGCTTTTTGCATATGTAATCGAGGTAATACCAATCACGCTTGCACCTTTTTCTTTCGCAATCAGTGCCACGTCTATAGGAACTGGGTTTCTTCCAGAATTGGAGATTACAATCATTATATCGCCTTCTTGGATATCCTGATCTTCCATAAATTTGCTGGCGTAGTTATTTTTCCGCTCAAGCGTGGAGGATTGGATTGCTCCTTCGTGTAGCATTAAAGGTTCATGTAAAATTGGATGGACGGGAACTAACCCACCTGCACGAAAATACGTCTCTTCTGTTAGTAGATGAGAGTGTCCACATCCAAACAAGTGAATGATGCCATCATTTTTAATGGAATTTGCGACCTTTCCAGCCACTACATTCATTGCTTTGCTCTCCTGTTCTTCAACACTTTCAAGTATTTCCTGAATATGAGAAAAATAATTCATTACCATGATTGGTCATCCTACTTTTTAATATTAAGTGAAGCTACAATAAAAAAACCGTATGCTAATTTAGCTCTACGGTCAAGACAAAAATTTAGTTATCCTGTTTTTTTCTCCATTTATTAAACTCAAGGTATTCTTTGAACTGCTCTTTTGATACTCCAGATTCCATTGCTTCTTGTACGATCTTCAACCATTCACCATCTAGTTGCTCTTCTGTACTAGTTGCTTGATCCTCACGTATTATATCATTTACAGTGACACCTAATACGACACCAATTTTCTCGATAAACTGGATCGATGGGTTCGACTGGAGATTTCGTTCAATTGAGCTTAAGTATGATTTTGCTACACCAGCTTTTTCTGCAAGTTCCGATATAGACATATTTTTATCTTGGCGCAGTTGTTTAATTTTTTCACCAATCAAAGTACACACACCTACCTTCAGTGAGATTATATCACAAAAAAGTGTGTGGTTCTATATTAAGCACAATTTTAATGATTTACCTTTTCATCTTTCTGTACTTCATTTAGAAACAATCTAACCTCCTCAGTAGTTATTCCGAGACTCTTTGCTTCCTGCAGTAACTCAACCCATTCGTTATCAAGACTTACTTGCTTTACCGTTTTTATCATTGTTAGCCCCCATCTATTTTCCCGGGTAACCCAGCCGCCGTAGCTAATTCGCCGTAGACCTGTGATTTTGCGCCCATACTTTTCAGTAAGTTTGCCTTTTCTGAGGAAACAATTATATACAACTATTGTACTACATGCAGAAATGATAGTGGGTGTCTTGTTTTGTCAAAATGCAACTAGTTTTGTAAGTTAAAGTTAGTATATACGTAAAATTCATAAAAGTCACGTTTTAACTAAGACTTTTTAACTAAATTAAGATAGTTAAATAGTTTTATTCCACTAAAATAAAATAGTACAATGCTAATAACATCCGTAATTCTAACGACCTAGTATTCGCGCACGCTATTTCTTTTTAAGCTTTAGTTTGAGCTTTACAAGTTCAAGCAATGTTTTCTTGCCTGCATTTAATTGTAATTTCCCCACTCCTTCCCTTTCTGCTACTCTCTTTTTTTCCTGGGTAACTGGCCCGTTGATAAGCCTTAAACATGTAATTCCCTGCGTCAGTTGTTTCTCCATGACTAGGTACATCCATTATCCCCTTTCTTTTAGTTTGTTCGATGTAATTCGTTTCCCTACCTCTATCCTATTCATGAGTCTAATTATTTTGACCTAGTATATAAAAGAAATAGAAATCCACACTCCTTCTGCGCATATATCCAATCGTTTACACATAGTTTGCTAGTAGAGCTGACACGTATGTTCGTTTTAAAATATAAGTTCGTATTTTATAAAGAACAATTAACCGGATTATAATCCATAGTGCCTCTATCTAAAAGTCTCAAAAACACTCAAAAATGCTTTTTAAAGAACGATTTTCTTTTAATTTAACCGGAATACGCCATTTTACATAGGTTTGTATCGTTTTATAATGAACAAAATGCTTGGTTTTCAAGTTATCGTTATTTACTAGAATGAATCATTCCAGATCATGGGGTAATATTTGTTGAAAAAGCTTTCTTTTTTTCTATTTATTATAGGTCTACTTTTCCTAAGGGTTGGTAGCTACCAATGGATACTTACACTTACAATACCTGTTCATTTTCTAGTAATGGTGAAGCCCCAGGAAGATACATTATTACAGCATTACCAATCAAATCCGCCAAATAATTACAAATGCTAGTAAAATATGACTAAAATTAATAGACGTACCACCCCGAATTCGTTATAATTTAACCATGTGCTGACTATTTAGATAGATTAGAGGAGAATTATAGTGGATACAAGAACTGAAAAGCGACAGACAAAGAAAAAACGTAAATGGCCGTATTGGATTGGTGGAATTATTGTTTTATTAATCTTGGCTGTGGGGATATATCTTTTCTATTTATACGATAAAGTTGAAGATACTGTAGCAGACATGCATGAGCCGCTTTCACGTGATGCGGATCCGGACAGAAAGAAAGAACTAGAAACAATTGTAAAAAATAAAAAGTCAATAAATGTACTGTTACTTGGTGTTGACCAACGTGAAAATGATGTAGGTCGTTCCGATACAATGATTCTTATGTCACTGAATCCACGAACAAACAAAATGATTATGGTTAGTATCCCACGTGATACATACGTGAATATTCCTGGAAGAGGAATGGACAAAATTAACCATGCTTATGCATTTGGTGGTACGGATTTATCTGTAAAAACTGTTGAGAATACGTTTGATATTCCTGTTCATTTTTATGTAAAGGTAAATATGGAAGGTTTTAAACAAGGAATTGATGCGCTTGGTGGGGTTACCGTCACAAACGATCAGGCATTCTCACAAGGCGGGGAAACCTTTCAAACGGGTACGATTAATCTAAATGGAGAAGAAGCTTTAAAATATATCCGTATGCGTAAAGGTGATCCGCGAGGCGACTTGGGTCGAAATGAACGTCAACGCGCTGTCATCAAAGCCGCAATGGATGAAGCTGCAAGTTTTACAAGCATTTCAAAAGTTAGTAATATTCTTAGCATCCTTGGTGACAATGTAACAACTAACCTGAATATGGATAAAATGCAAACCCTTCTAACTGATTATCGAGATACAAGAAATAATAGTAAAACTCTGGAGATCAGTGGGAGTGGGGAAATAATTAATGGTATCTATTACTACGTTGTTCCAGACCAAGAAATAAACCGAATAACCCAAACAATCAAAGAACACATGGAGAAATAAAAAAACAACGAGAAGTCATTCTGTATATGGAATGACTTTTCTATCTATTAAGGTGGGGGTCTTATGAAGAAATTAGTGTTCGTGATATCCATGTTACTATGCATTCTTTTAGCAGCTTGCTCTGATGACGAGGTATCACCCAACGATCGATTTGATACATACGTAAAGAACTGGAATGGAGAAGAATTCTCTAAAATGTATGAAATGGTTGGTACTAAATCTAAATCTACGTATCCAACCGAAGAATTTGTTGATCGATATAAGAAAATTTATAAGGATCTAGGTGTGTCTGATCTAAAAATTACTTATGAAAAGTTAGACGAAAAAGAAGTCGAGGCTGCGCTTGAAAACGGAAAAGCTACCTATCCAATTTCAGTTGAAATGAATACAATTGCCGGTCCAATTACCTTTGATTATGAAGCAATACTTGTCCAGCAAGGTGAAGAGGACAAAAAAAATTGGTATGTAAAATGGGATCCAGGGTTTATCTTTCCAGCGCTGAAGGATGGTGGGGAGATAGACTTTGAAACAGAGAAACCAAGACGAGGGGAAATACTCGACAGGAATCGAGTGCCATTGGCAATCAATGACACTGTTTGGGAGATAGGTATCATCCCTAGTAAACTAGGAGATTCACCTGATGCAATGAAAAAAGAAATTGCTGATTTGCTTGGGATGGATGTAGAGACGATTAATAGTAAGTTAAATGCAAATTGGGTTGAGCCTGATCTCTTCGTACCAATAACAAAAGTTCCAACAACAAATGAAAACTTAGAGAAATTATGGGCCACTGGAGCTGTTTCTGGTAAAGAAGTAACTGGCCGTGTTTATCCATATGGGGAATCAGCAGCGCATTTAGTTGGTTATATTGGTAAAATAACTGCTGAAGAACTTGAGAATAAAGAAGATGGAAACTATTCGGCGAATGATATGATTGGTAAACGAGGACTTGAACAGCTGTACGACAAACAGTTACGCGGCACGGAAGGTATAACAATTCTTGTCAAACAAGAAGGTCAAGAAGATGTTGTCTTAGCGGAACAACCCGTTAAAGATGGTGAAAACCTTACGCTTACAATTGATGCCGAAATACAACAGAACATTTATCAGACATATGACGGCGATGCAGGAACAACTGCTGCAATCGATCCGAAAACTGGTGAAGCGCTGGCTCTTGTTAGCAGTCCATCATTTGACCCAAATAAGTTTGTATATGGAATCTCCCAATCTAAACTAACAGAGTTACAGGATAATCCGAAGCAACCACTCATCAATAAGTTTTCAGCGACTTATGTTCCTGGTTCTGCTATTAAACCAATAACTGCATCTACCGGATTGCAAAGTGGTACACTAGATCCAAATAAAGGTGTTGAAATAAATGGATTAACCTGGAGCCCTGGGGAGGAATTTGGTAACTATGAAATACACAGAGTATCTGAATCGGATGGACCAGTTGATCTTGCAGACGCTTTAATCAGGTCCGACAATATTTACTTTGCTATGAAAGCACTTGATATGGGAAGTGAAACTTTTGTAAGTGGATTACAAAAGTTCGGATTTGGTGAAGAGTTTCCTTTTTCCTATCCAATCCAAACATCTACCGTTTCAACTGATGGTAAACTAAATGATAAAGTATTACTCGCTAATACGGCTTACGGTCAAGGTGAGATGCAAATGAGTGCACTTCATTTGGCTACTGCCTACACAACCTTTCTAAATAAAGGGAATATGATTAAGCCAATTTTGTTTAAAGATGAAGAACCTGGTCAAGTTTGGAAAAAAGATTTAATAACAGAGGATCAAGCAACACTCATACGTGACATCTTACGGAAGGTTGTTACATCACCAAAAGGTACCGCTAAAGATGCACAAAAAGCCGACTTTCCGATATCAGGAAAAACGTCTACTGCTGAATTGAAAAAATCTAAAGATCAAGAGTCCGGTCAAGAAAATGTCTGGTTTGTTGGATATCCATCTGAATCACAAGATATTTTGATCGCGATGATGATTGAACATGCTGAAGATAAAAATGGCAGTGCTTATGCAGTAAAAAAAGTAACAAAAATTTTAACTGGAATAAAATAAAAAGGCAAAAGCTACTCCTGATAAAATTGGAGTAGCTTTTGATTATTTATAGAAGTTTCACAAGCTTATCGAAAGCAGCCTTGTCTCGTTCATCTAAGGCTTTATCAATAAGTCGTTTTATATTTTCAAATTCTAATTCACCTATAATGATAGCGTTTTCATTTTCCTTATCAATTATTTCTTCCTCATTAACATAATACGGTTTTGCAATTTCATTGAGCTGTAATAAAAAATCAGGAATGGATACAAGCTCACTCATAGCTACCTGAATGACATCTTTACCTTTTTGAAAAGCGAACAATGCCTCTGTATTTACTACCTTTTGGGTCTTTCGATTAATACGAATTTCTTTCGATTTTGTTGGAACAAACTGATAAACCTTTTCATTTATAAATAATGCAAAGTACTGGTAAGCAAGAATTACGCGAACATAATCTCCATCAGCTTTTATATAATAAGGCTTTAACATTTTAACAGTTAGCACTTTTCTCCACCTCCTGAGATTAGTTTAATTTAAATTTTCAGTTAATTTATTTTACCTAATTTAACACCAAAACACAAGAGAAAAGTTTGTCGAAGTAAAAATAAATAGTTTAGGTTAAGCGAAAGCATGGGCGGAGTATAAGATCGCCGTCAAATTTTGTTTTAAAAATATGGACGGCGCTATTTAATTTATTTCACTTGTTTAAAAATGTAATCAATAACTTCATTTACATCATTTTTATCAACACTTTTGAACTTTTCCTCAAGCTGACTTTGATAAAGACCCGCTTCTTTTAGATGTTCAATTCCTTTTTTCATATACGATTTATAACTATTATTAAGTTCTTCAATTTGACTAGCATACTTTTCATCGGTTCCAGGTGTGACCAATTCCTCGTACAGGTCGATAATCTCATCACTTTCTTTTTCAGGGAAAAACTCGTGTGGGTCAGTGCTATCAAAAACGCAAAAATCTAACTCACGAACAAGTACCATGTCAATACTATTTGAATCAAAGCTGCAGTGATACAATTCTACGTCGAAGCCTTCGTCAGTGCATGCATTGGCAATTTTTTTCATAAATGTAGATTTACCTGTACCAGCACGACCTTTAATGAAATACGTTTTCGAAACACCTTCGATAAGTTCAGGTACAACATTTACTACACCGTCTTTCGTGTTAGTCCCAAACAAGCGGTGATAAATAAACCCTTCACTCTTACTTTTTGATGTAGATGTAACAAGTTTCCCAATAAAATCAGCTGTCACTTGATCTGCTTTAGCAAAGTCCATCTCATTTATATAAATTTCCTCAAGGTCGTCATGAACTTTTAAGCCCGTCACAAAATCTTCGTACGCTGAATTTATTAATGCTTGTTGCTTAGCAAACTGCTCTTCAAATTCAGTCAAATCTGTATTACTTTTCAAATCGACCTCACTTATATTCTCGGACTTGGATATTTGTCCTGAAATCACAGCTAGTGACTTATCCCGAATGATAACTCCATCTATGAACTCATTCCCATTTATGCTTTTAATTGTCTCAATGTCACTTGTATCGTCAAAGTCACTAATAATTTGTTTGAAAATTTCAGTTTTTAATGACACGGATGGATGATTTAAAGTAAAAACGTTTTCTATGTCCTTCAAATTTGATTCAGAAAAACTTTTTAGACCTTGCGCTGTATGTCCAGACATATAATATCTTCTTTCAGACAAGCTAACACACCCTTTCAGTTTTTTCACTTTATTAGTGTATGTGAAGTAGGCGGATGTGTTACTATTAGATAGCTTTTAAGAATTTCTATGATGAATACCTTCCTTCCCTCCGATCACCAAACACATTGATTCGCTCCCTGACCTCATCAACCAAGGCAAAATCTACTTCTCCAACTACAATTTCCTCTTCAGTACTTCCTTCTGCAACAATTTCTCCCCATGGATCAATAATTAGTGACATGCCACCAAATTCATTTTTCGGATCGGACCCGCTTCGATTACAGGCAATCACATAACATTGATTTTCAATAGCGCGTGCTTGTAGTAGAATCCTCCAATGATTGATTCGTGGCTTCGGCCATTCAGCGACAACATACATGACCTTTGCGCCATTCAATGCAGACTTTCTCATCCATTCTGGAAATCGTATGTCATAGCAGATAAACCCAGCTGAGTCGGTACCGTCTAATGCAAATTCCGCTTTATCCTTACCTTCCTCTAAATAAACGTGTTCATCCATAAGTTGAAATAAGTGCAGTTTGCTATATTTATGAGTTAAATTTCCTTTGTTATCTATAACTAACAAAGTATTCCGCACCCCATCGTTGCATTTCTCGGCTACAGATCCTCCTACTAAACTGACATGATACTTTTTCGCCTGTTCTTTTAAAAAGGCTATCGACTTTCCAGCCTGATCATCTGCAATTTCATCGAGGCGCGTTAGGTCATACCCAGTGGTCCAAAGTTCCGGTAGTAGAATTATATTTGCTCCCGCATTTGCCGCTTCGGCAATGTAATTAGAAGCATTGGTGAAATTGATTTGAGGGTCTCCATAAATTATATCAAGTTGAATCATAGCAATTTTCTGTTTCAAAGTAATTCCTCCAATTGTTTTTGAATGAGAAAAAATCATCAACTGTGATAAATTAGCTGATGATTTTTTCTCATTATATATCTATTAAGCTAATTCCGCTCGTTCTTCTTCTGTAAAAACCCGTGACCTTGTCAAAAATCGTTTTCCTTCAGGTCCTTCAAGCGAAAACATGCCACCACGGCCCTTTATTGCATCTACAATTATTTGTGTGTGTTTCCAATATTCATACTGATCTTTTGCCATATAAAATGGTGTATCACCTATTTCCCCAAGCAGAACATCCGAATCTCCCGTACGAAATTCGCCTCTCGGATAACACATTGGTGAACTACCATCACAACACCCACCAGATTGATGGAACATTAGATCACCATGGATCTCCTTTAGAGATTCTATGAGATTTAATGCTTCATCGGTTACCGTAACTCGCTCGACCATTTTTCACACTCCTTTACTCCGTATACAAAAAATGGTACTTCACGTTCGATTACTTTCCCCTGTTCCCCTAGTAATGCTTAAAAGAAACCAGCCGGTGCTTCCGAATAGCTGATAAGTAAGTTCTTTGTTTGTTGATAATGATCCAGCATCATTAAGTGGTTTTCACGGCCAATACCTGATTTTTTGTATCCACCAAACGCCGCATGCGCTGGGTATTGGTGGTAACAGTTAGTCCAAACACGTCCTGCTTGAATTCCTCGTCCAAATCGATATGCAGTATTAATATTACGCGTCCAAACACCCGCACCTAATCCATACAAAGTGTCATTTGCAATTTCCATCGCCTCTTCTTTATCCTTAAAGGTTGTAACAGAAAGTACTGGTCCGAAAATTTCTTCTTGGAAAATACGCATTTTATTGTGTCCCTTGAAGATAGTAGGCTCCACATAATAACCGTTTTCCATATCGCCTTCTAATTTATTTGTATTACCACCAACAAGAACCTCAGCGCCTTCTTCCTTACCAATTGAAAGATAGGATTGAATTTTTTCTAATTGTTCTTGTGATGCCTGTGCACCCATCATTGTTTCCGTATCAAGTGGATGGCCAATTTTAATTTGTTCCACTCGCTCAACTGCTCGTTCCATAAATTCATCGTAAATCGATTCATGAACTAACGCTCGGGATGGACAAGTACAAACTTCCCCTTGGTTAAGGGCAAACATGACAAGTCCTTCAATCGCTTTATCCAAAAATCCATCATCTAGATCCATGACATCTTCAAAGAAAATATTCGGTGATTTTCCACCAAGTTCAAGTGTTACTGGAATAATGTTTTCAGAAGCATACTGCATGATTAACCGACCTGTAGTTGTTTCACCTGTGAACGCAATTTTGGAAATACGGCTGTTGGATGCTAGTGGTTTTCCTGCTTCCACACCAAATCCGTTAACGACGTTCAGTACACCCGCTGGAAGAAGGTCTTTAATCAGTTCTAGCAAAACATGAATGGATGCTGGAGTTTGTTCAGCAGGCTTTAATACCACACAGTTCCCTGCTGCAAGAGCCGGCGCTAACTTCCATGTAGCCATCAGGATTGGGAAGTTCCACGGAATGATCTGCCCAACTACACCCAGTGGTTCATGGAAATGATAAGCAACTGTATCATTATCGATTTGGCTGACTCCACCTTCCTGCGCACGTATTGCTCCTGCAAAATAGCGGAAGTGATCAATGGCAAGTGGTATATCCGCAGCAAGTGTTTCACGAACTGCTTTCCCATTATCCCACGTTTCCGCTACAGCCAATGTTTCTAAATTTTGTTCCATTCTATCTGCAATCTTATTTAAAATATTTGCTCGTTCCGCTACCGATGTTTGACCCCACTTTTCTGCTGCTGCGTGACCTGCATCAACTGCCGCTTCTACATCTTCTTTCGTTGATCGAGCCATTTCACAGAATACTTTACCTGTAACAGGACTTACATTTTCAAAATACTTTCCATTTGCTGGAGGTCTATATTCGCCCCCAATAAAATTATCATACCGCTCTTTAAATGTGACTTTAGCCCCGTCAGTGTTAGGATTTGCATACTGCATGTTACACATTCCTCCTCGTATTGTTGTAACCGCTTACAAATAATCTGATGAGTATGTCTAAGACGCAACCTCTACTAATAATTGTATCAATTTTTTATGAGTTTTTGCAACTATTAGACTCTTTGTTTATTACTAAAAAACCTTAGCCAATTATTCTGGCTAAGGTTCTTGTTCCACTGAAGGAAAGTATAAAAGATTCTACGGAAATCAGTCTAAGAAAAACCTCGCCATTCGCTATTAAGGACGAGGCCAATGCCGGGTTTTTCTTTAGGTCTTGCTAATCATGCATCCTTTTGCTTAAACATATATAAAAAAAGATGCCAAATCAGACATCCCAAGTGGAAATATATAAGCATAAAAAAAAGCAATAATTCATCCTATTTGATAGCATCCAGATTCAAGCTGCTACTCAGACTTCATACATATAGCCCTATTTTAATTCAGGCAACATACGTGTTTCCGTTTCCATTGAAGATTTACATAGCGGACATTTTGGCTCTTCTTCAAAGCTAAATGACTCTCTCATCCACCCCTGACAATCTTCACTAGAACAAGTCCATACCTTAGTTTCTACTTCTGGTAATGGCTCTTTAGGACCGCGTGAAAAAGACATCAACAAAACCCCTTTCATCTTGCTATCCCTATTATACTCTTTTCTGGCATACAATGAAAGTCGCTGACAAATTTAGAAGAAATCCGACAAGAAAGAAAAGCGGAGGTGACTGGGTAGTGGCGTACAAATAGATAGAACTGTGAAAGTACGGGGAACTTTCCGTACATTCATCAGGGCTATCTATTTGCTAGCCGCTAGGAGCCGCAGCTGGATCAAGAAAAGCGGAGGCGACTGGGTAGTGGCGTACAAATAGATAGATGAAGTTCTACTAAGAACGCCACGTCCTGTGGCAATGCCGAACTCCCCTGCTTCGTGTAGGGCATGTGAAAGTACGGGGAACTTTCCGTACATTCATCAGGACTATCTATTTGCTAGCCGCTAGGAGCCGCAGCTGGATCAAGAAAAGCGTAGGCGACTGTCTAATCAAGTACAAAGTGTTCGATCACTTTTGCTACACCATCACGATCATTTGTATCTGTTTCAAAATCTGCTGCTTTTTTTATTGCTTCTTGTGCATTCCCCATCGCCACGCCTAGTCCTGCCTGTTGAATCATTTTCATATCGTTCAAACTATCTCCTACTGCCATTACATCTTCCATGGTAATATCAAGTTTTTCACAAACCTTACGTAAGGCACTACCTTTGTGGACGCCTTTTGGATTTACCTCTACGTTATGTGGCTGTGAATTCGTTAATTCCAGTCCGTCAAAATGAGAAAGTTCCTGCATGAATTTTTCTAAATTACTTGGACTGTGTGAATCAAAGCCAACCTTCAACCATTCTGGCTTTGAGAAGTCATTCGGACACTCTCCCCGCCAAACAGCATCCGTAGCAATCATCCAGCTTCCCATGTCATATTTTTTTCCAAGGTTCCACATTTTTTCCATTAAAACCGGGTCCACTGTATGACGTTCTAATAGTTCTTTTTTGACCGTCCAAATTTCTCCTCCATTACTTGTTACAAGATAAGACTGTAACCCAAGAGATTCTGCATATGGATAGCACGATCCCAACCAGCGACCCGTGCTAATTACTACGTGTACACCTTTTGCCATTGCTTGATCAATTGCTTTGCGTGTACGTTCTGTCACTTTTTCATCACTTGTCAGTAATGTTCCATCCATATCAAGTGCAATCAGTTTAATTTCTTTTTCTGACTTATACATATTCATTCTCCTTTAGCGATTGTTTTGTCTGTTAACTTACGATCATAAAAGTGTGTAGTGAAATATGGAATTATCAATAATACTAATAGAAGGAAAAACAGCAACTGAATATTGTAGAAGTCTACTATCAACCCACCAAGTAGTGGACCAATCATTCGACCAGCTGCACTGACACTGTTGACAATCCCTTGGTAAAAACCAATACGGCCGTTTGGAGCAAGTTCATTCGCAAGCGTCGGAATTGCAGGCCATACGATCATTTCTCCAATTGTTAAAATAACCATCGATACTGCGAAAAGTGTAAATGCTTCCGCAAACATGGTTATCGCAAAAGCTACTATCATAATCGTGATACCAATATAAATTTGTTTTTTCGTTGATGTAACTCGATCTGTAATCAATTTTAACAGAGGTTGCCCTAAAACGATAAGAGAACCATTAATTGCCCAAAGTAAACTATATTGCTCCAGTCCAATTCCGATGTCCTGTGTATACGACGCAATGGTTGATTGCCATTGACTGTAAGCGATCCAGCACATCAAAAATCCAACACATAATACGAGAAGTGCGGTAAATGTTGATTTGCTTTTAATGGTTAAACCTTGCTCAAGAACGGTCGTATGCATTTGACGATCTCGCTCTTTATCCATTCCTTTGAATGAAGTCAGTACAATAATTAAAAAAGCAGCAAATAAAGTCGCATTCGCAATAAAAATATAATTAAACGAGATACTCGCAATATATCCACCGATGGTCGCCCCGAGCGCAACACCAAAATTCTGTGCAACGTAAATGGCATTGAATGCACGTCGACCACCTTCAGGCCAAACCGAACCAGCCATTGCGAACATCACTGGCCTGGACATACCCGCACCAAAACCGATTAAAACCAACAGAATCGAATACGGAACAATACTATGATAGACAGACATGGTGACAGAGGCTATAAAAGCAATCGACATTCCAATCAGGATTGTTCGGGATGCACTTAATTTATCAAATAAAATCCCACCGACCATGTTCCCAACAATCGATGCTCCTTGGTTAAACATTAAAATAAACCCGGCAAAAGCCAAACTTTTACCGAGCTCATTATGCATATAAATGGTATTGAGAGGCCATAAAAAGGAAGCCCCTGTTACGTTAACCGTAGTAGCTATTGCTAATAACCATATGTATTTCGGCATTGATGTCAACTCGCTTTACCCGTGTAATCATTCAGTTATTGTAAACTATTTCGAGTGACTAAGCAATAGGATTATTGTAGGCGTTTACCTTTTATTCATTTATCCCGAATACCATGATAAAAGGTTTCCAGTTTATGCAAGTTTCTTTCCAGTTGTTTGGCTTTGTACTGCGCCTCTTCAACTGAAACCAGGTGGAAATGAATCTTATTATTTGGAGCAAGCTGCGCAATTTTGGGTAGATCAGCTGACATAACTGTGCCAATCCTTGGATATCCCCCTGTCGTTTGTCGATCTGCCATTAAAATAATCGGATTACCGTTCCCTGGAATTTGAATTCCTCCAAATGGAACTGGGTCAGACCAAATACCTTTTTGACTTGGCGTTACTTTATCATCGGATTGTAATCGGTAGCCCATGCGATTTGAGTTGGCATCTACATTGTGGGTCGTCTTAAAAAATAGTTGTCGTTCCTCTTTTGTAAATTTATTCGTATGTGGGCCTGCTACTACACCAATTTTTATGTCAGTTTCATATGCAGGAATCAGTTGTTTGTTTAAGGACACGCCACCTTTTACAAAGGTTTTCATACCGTAAAGCGTAGAGTCTCTGTCCAATTCCAATCCTAACCCGCTGTTTCGATCCGTTGATTTGCTCCCAAATTCTTCTGACACATCAAATCCACCGGCTACAGAAATATACGCCCGCAATCCTGTTTTCCGTTTTCCAAAGGCTAATGTGTCACCTTTATTCATCTGAAACGACTTCCACATTTGGATGGTTTCATTATTTAAAGTAGGTGACAAATCTGCCCCACAAATAGCAATTGTGATGGATGATTTAGCTTCGAGTGTTGGTCCAATTAACGTTACCTCAAGTGCCGCCTCATTCCGAGGATTTCCAGCCAGTATATTTACAACCTGTAATGCGAACGTATCCATAGCCCCACTAACAGGTATCCCGTATTGCTGATAACCGTGTCTTCCCATGTCCTGCAATGTAGTTAATACACCTGGTTTTATTACTCGAAAAATTTCATGCTTTTGCATAGGATCACCTCCATTTGTGGTTTTGGATTTTGAGATGAGTTTGTGGCATCTCGCTCAACTTTCTTATGTTTAGGATAGACTTTTAGATGGTTTGGATCGACTTTCCTACGTTCACGATCGACTTTATTGCTAGTTCGATCAAGTTCTAGTAATTTGGATTGTTAATGCGCAATGTCCTCAGTTAGTCTAATGACTTCAGGGAAACACCGACCTCGTCTAAGCCTTTGCGGAGTTCCTGAGCAAATTCCACCGCATGGATACCATCCCCGTGAATACAGACTGTATCAGCTTGAATTTTCATTTCGGTTCCATCTACTGCTTCTACAGAACCTCTTATGATCATGGTTTTAACCTGTTTTATGGATTCTGAAACACCATCCACCATTGCATCTGCTTCTTTCCGGGATGTTAACGACCCGTCAGGCTGATAGGTTCGATCAGCAAACACTTCAGATGCCACACGAAGTCCTATCTGGCTACCGGCTGAAACTAGTTCACTTCCTGCTAAGCCATATAAGATTAAGCCTGAATTAACGTCATTTGTAGCTCGAGCAACTGCGACAGCCACTTCAGAATCTTTAGCCGCTAGATTATATAGGGCGCCGTGTGGTTTTACATGTTGCATTGCTATCCCATGAACTTTACAAAACGCCGCAAGACTTTCAATTTGATCGACAACAGAACGATAGATTTCGTCTGGTGTGAGCTGTAACATACGCCGGCCAAATCCCTCCGTATCTGGAAAGCCAGGATGAGCACCAACAGCAACGCCATATTTTTTTGCCAGACGAACGGTAGTATCCATCACATGTGGATTCCCCGCATGTGCTCCACAAGCAATATTTGCTGAGGTGATATACTGCATGAGAGCTTCATCCGCATCAAAGCCCTCCCCCAAATCACAATTTAAATCAATGCTTTTCTTCACTATTATTCAGCTCCATTCGCTGTTTCAACATGTAACTTGTATGACCTTTTTTTCACTTTTTCCTGTATGTTATGAAATTCTTCAATAGAAACAGCTTCAAATTTCACATAATCACCCGCACGAAATAAGATTGGATCATCTAGTTCTCTATCAAATAGGTTAATAGGTGTTCTTCCAATTATATTCCATCCTCCAGGTGAGGCGACGGGATAGATTCCTGTTTGTTTGTCTGCTATCCCTACAGATCCGGCAACAATTTTATCGCGTGGCTTTTCTAATCGTGGTGTCGCAATATTAGATGTCATCCCACCCAAGTAAGGAAATCCTGGTAAAAATCCAATCATGTATACGAGACACTCTTGTCCCTGATGCATCGAAATCACTTCTTCCACGGTACATTTATTATATGCTGCCACCCGATTTATATCTGGTCCGTATTCACCGCTATAAATAACTGGGATATGCAAAATGCGTGATAAATTACTTTTTCCATCCGCTTTTTTTGCATGAAGCTTTTCTAGTTCACTCGTAATGTCACCATAGGAACGAACATGTAAATCATAATAAATACCCACGGAATCATAAGCAGGAACCCATTCCGTTACACCATCGATAGGAAATTCAGCGAGTTTTTGGCAAAAAACCTGAATCGTTCTGTTTAATTCCGAAGTCACTTCATCATGAAATTGTACTTTAATCCCACTATCCCCAATTGGTAGAATTGAAATTTTCATCTCATTACTCAACTCCTCTTATGAAAAGACTACCATATTTCCCATAATTATTTCGACCTTTCCAGGAAAGCGCTAACACTTTTTTCTTGTCGATTTATCATACAATTTGTATAATAGATGAAATATTGTTATACAAACAAAGGAGGAAAACTATGATCGCTACTACATGGAATTGGTTATGGGACAAACATGATCAAGCAAAAGATTTGTTAAGCTTTTTCGTTCGTCCAAACGCATCAAACATGAGTAAAGAAAAGACAGATTCAACTACCAATTCATCTGGCGGTAACGGTGATAAGAGAAGTTATAAGACTCCACAGCTAATTGGACTTTTTCTTGGGCCTATTTTATTTATTTTAACCTTAACACTGTTTTCACCTGAAGGATTATCCAGCGACGGACAAGCCGTTCTGGCGAGTACGATTTGGATTGCAGTTTGGTGGATAACGGAGGCAATTCCAATCCCAGTTACATCTTTACTACCTATTGTTTTATTTCCAGTTACGGGTGGATTAGATATTGGAGCAACCACAGCTTCTTATGGAGATGACACAATTTTTCTATTTATGGGCGGATTCATGATAGCGCTCGCAATGGAAAAGTGGAACCTGCATAAACGAATTGCACTTACTATTATCTCGATGATAGGTACCAATACAGATCGAATCATTTTAGGTTTCATGGTTGCGACAGGATTTTTGTCCATGTGGATCTCAAATACTGCAACAGCTATGATGATGGTACCAATCGGTCTGGCAATTATCTACCAGGTTTCGGAAGCATTAAAAGATAATGATTCGGTTGATACCTCAAAAGAAAATTTCGGATTCGGAAAAGCATTAATGTTAGGAATTGCCTACTCAGCTTCCCTTGGTGGTATTGGAACTTTGATCGGTACACCGCCGAACACAGCTTTAGCAGCGGCTATCGATGAATTTTATGGAGTCGAGTTATCCTTTGCGAAGTGGATGTTATTCGGTGTTCCAATTGCATGGATTTTCATTATCATCGCTTGGTTCTACTTGGTAAAGGTTGCATTTCCACTAAAAGTTAAGAAACTTCCAGGTGGAAGAGAACTCATTCAATCGGAGAAAAAGAAACTTGGAGTTCCGTCGTTTGAAGAAAAGGCAGTCTTTGTCGTCTTTATACTTGCGGCATTTTCCTGGATAACTCGATCATTCTTACTTGTACACATTAGCGAGAATATAAACGATGCGATAATCGCAATGACTTTTGCTATTATTCTATTCATTATTCCGTCTATCAATAAAAAGGGAGACCATCTACTAGACTGGGATACAGCTGTTAAGCTGCCTTGGGGAATCCTGTTACTATTTGGTGGTGGTCTTGCAATTGCTGCAGGATTTGTAGCATCAGGGTTATCTGATTGGATTGGAAATCAACTGAGTGCTCTAGAAGGCGCTAACATGTTCCTTGTCTTATTAGTAGTTGCAACACTAGTTATTTTCCTAACCGAATTGACGTCAAACACTGCAACAGCTTCCATGATGTACCCAATTATGGCTGCCTTAGCTTTAGCACTGAACATTCACCCGTTCTCCGTGATGATTGTTGCTGCGGTCGCTGCATCGTGTGCATTCATGTTACCAGTTGCAACACCGCCTAACGCAGTTGTGTTTGGTTCTGGCTATTTACGGATTCCTGACATGGCAAAAACAGGGTTCCTTTTGAACATCTTAGGTATAATTTTAGTAACACTAGCAGTCTACTTCTATCTCCCAATAGCTTGGGGAATAGATTTAACAAACCTACCAGAAACATTTAAGTAGACAAGAAAAGCGAAGGCGACTGGTCAGCGATGTACAAATAGATAGGACTGGGAAAGTACGTCGAACTTTACGTACCTTTCATCAGGACTAACTATTTGTTAATCGTTAGGAGCCGCAGCTAGACATAAAAAAACGATGGATTTTATCAGTCCATCGTTTTTTTATGCTGCTTTTTAGTAATTCGTTTCGATAAGACAGTTACAAACATGATATACATGAGCGGAATACATCCAGACACTAGCACGAAGCCTGACCAACCTATCGCACTGTACAAGGGTCCGATTGCCGTGCTACCAACTGCAACCCCAATATAATAGGATACTAGATATAAGCTTGATGCACTGCCTTTATGATGTGTTGCCTGCTCACTAACGGAAGCTGCCGATAACGAATGCGCAGTGAAAAATCCTAAACAACTAACACACAATCCAATGATTAACACTACTAATGAACTGCTTAATGTTAAAAATATCCCTATGGCAAAGGTGATAATTCCGATAATCCGAATCATTCTCAATCCAAACTTACCCGCTAGCCATCCTGCAAACGGCGAGCCAACTACCCCTAGCCCATAAGCTAGAAATGTATAGGAAATAACTTGTAGAGATAATGAAAATGGCGGTCCTTCGAGATAAAATGGCAAGTATGTCCATATCCCTGTAAACGAGCTTTGCAGCACAATCCCTAAGCCAAATGCAAGTAGTAATGCTGGATTTTTTAAATGAAATAAAAAGGCTTCCATATCACGTGAAAAAGTAAGATTACTAGCTTCAAAACGATTTGATTTCGGAAGCATTAGAAAAACAGCTATCAGAACCACGACACCAACTGATGCCAGTAAATAAAAGGCAGTCTCCCATGAATAATGATCGGTAATATATCCAGTCACAACCCTCCCCATCATTCCACCAAGTGCATTACTCGAAATGTATAGCGCCACCGCAACACTGACACTTCTTCTGTCAATTTCCTCACTAAGATAAGCAATTGATGCCGCTGGTAGACCTGCCAGGGCAAATCCTTGGATAAAGCGTAATACCAAAAGCATGACAAAAGAGTCCGTTAATGGTATTAAAAAAAATGGAATAATCGATCCCACTAAAGCAAATTTAATGTAAAACGTTCGGCCGTTTCGATCAGAAAGGAAACCTAACACGATTAGTCCGATAATCAAGCCAATAATCGTAAGTGATAACGATAAACTTGACGTTGATACCGCTACATTGAATTCATCCACAAATACTGGGAGAAGCGGTTGAACGGCATACATACTTGCAAACACAAAAAACGATGCCATTGCTAAACTCATGGTTATTTTCCAAAAATAAAAGTCTCTTATTGAATACTGCATAAACTCACATCCGTCTAACTTTATTTACTGCGGTCATGTTTGTCGATCAACTCTACTGGAATGCCGATCAACTAGCTGGGAATGTAGATCAACTTTAATTCCCTTTCAATCAACTGCATTTCCTATTCATCCAATACATATTGATTTCGACCTGCACCATAACCGAAGAATGCAACTAAAACCGCTACACAAATCAAGGTAATAAGTGGAACAGACCAGGCATGCGTAATATCAAATAAAAACCCGATAAACATCGGTCCTATCGCTGCCAGGGTGTATCCTAACGATTGCGCCATCCCAGACAACTCTGCAGCTTGCCTTGCTGTCCGTGCACGCATTCCTAAAAACGCTAGTGCTAAACTAAAACTTCCACTTAATGCGATTCCAAGGCTGATAATACTAATAATCATTATGGTGTAGGAATTACCAACGAGCAAACCCGTATACCCACCTATGGCGAAGAATGTAAGAATGACGACCATCAAACTCTGTGATTTATATTTATTTGCAATGACTGGGACAAAAAAACTGGCTGGCAATCCAACAAATTGTGTAAACGACAGCATCCATCCTGCAGTTGCCATGCTTACACCATAATCATGTAATATCTCTGGTAACCAAGAAACCGTTACGTAAAACATAAAAGACTGTAACCCCATAAAGCAAGCTACATACCACGCGAGCGGAGAGCGCCACATACGATTATTGGATGGCTGCACATAACTCATCTCAACAGACTGACTTGATTTATCCCGTTTGCTTAGGAAAACCCATATAACAATCCCTATCACAGCTGGAGTTGTCCAAAACAATAAAGCAAGCTGCCAGCCCCAGTCCGATCCTCGTGCTAATGGAATACTTAATCCGGAAGCAGTTGCTGCAAAAATCCCCATTGCCGTTGAATAAAGACTTGTCATCAAAGCAATTTTCGCAGGGAATTTTTCTTTAATTATTCCAGGCAACAGCACATTACATATGGCAATTCCAAGTCCGATTAAAACTGTTCCAGCAAAAAGAAGGACCAACACGGAAATGGAACGAACCATTAATCCAATCATCAATAAAATAAGTCCAATTAACAAAGCCCGTTCATTGCTATACCGGTTTCCAAGCCTGGGTGCGAGCGGTGACATAATGGCAAACGCAATTAGTGGCAGACTCGTTAAAAGTCCCACACTCCAATTTGAGAGACCAAGATCATCACGAATAATGCCAATCACCGGTCCAACCGAGGTAATAGCTGGACGTAGATTAAATGCAACAAAAATAATTCCTACAACTAGTAAAACACGATAATATCGCTTCAAATCCATTGTCATTCGAATTTCAACATCCTTTAATATCTAAATACTATCTGAACTCTAATATAGCATATATGTAGATTTGGTCATTACAAAAGGGTTTATTACCTTTTTCTTCAATAAACACTATCTTTCACTACATATTTCGACATTTTTTCCGATAACAATGAGAGAACATATACTTCCACGTGAAAGGTGATAACAATGAAAGAGAAGACGAAAAAGCAAAATAAGAAAACTAAAAAACAGCGCAAAGGCTCCCTGCAGCGTCAAATTTTATTGCCCTTTTTACTATTAATCATTATTGCAGGTGCCGTGATTGCGTATACCAGCTACACGCTTAGTGCCAATGCGATGGTCGATCAGATGTCAAACAATGTAGAAAGTCAGACAGCAAATTTGAATGATACGTTTGATGTATTTTTTTCCAATACTGAAAACGTAATTAATCGGTTTGTTGAAAATGATTTGTTCACTGCATATAACCCAGACAAACGTGCTGATTTACTTGCGTATCTTGGAGAAACCCGGGAAGCAAACCCAACAATAGCAAACGTCTATGCAGGGATTGCCGAAACAGGCGAGACCGTTATTTACCCTGAAGTCGAACTGGGAGACTTTGATCCTCGTTCCAGCTCCTGGTACAAAAAAGCCTCAGATGCTAAGGGTGAAGTAGTCTGGACGAAACCATATATTGATACGGCTACCAAGCAGATGATTGTTACAGCCGCAAAAGCTTTTTACAACAATGGAGAATTCGTTGGCGTTGCGGGAGCTGATATTTATGTCGATACCTTAATAGACATGACAAATAAGATAAAAGTAGGAAAATCTGGATTTGCAATAGTTATTGATCGAAGTGGAAATTTCGTTGCACACCCGGACGAAACATTTATTGGAACGAGCGCAGACGAAGAACCATACTTTGAAAAACTTCAGAGTAGTGGCGATAATGGCATCATCGAATACCAAGCAGACGGTGGTAACCGGATTCTGGGCTACACGACAAACCAAAAAACAGGCTGGGTAGTTGGGGAAACGGTTTTTGAAAAAGATTTTCAAGAAGAGGCACGATCTATCTTAATACCAATTGCATTAACATTACTGATTATTATTGTATTAGCAATCATGATTTCCTATTTATCAACAAAGCGAATCACAAAACCGATTAAGCAACTACAAAACACCATGCAGGCAGTAGAAGATGGAAATCTTTTGGCTAAGTCGAATATAAAAACCAACAATGAAATTGGCGTATTAGCACAAAGCTTTGAAAACATGCTTCAACAAATGCGGACCATGTTGATTAATGTCAAAGATGTATCCTTTAATGTTTCAGAGGCTTCCCAAACATTGGTAGCCAGTGCCGAAGAAAATACAGCTTCATCAAATGAAGTATCCACAACGATGGAACAAATCGCATCAGGTGCAGGTGAACAATCTGAAATGATGGAACAGAACGCAATCGCAACTGAGAAATTATCAGGCTTAATCAAAGAAATTGAGTCGTATAATCAACAAGTTTTTGACGAGGCAATAGTCATGAACGAAATATCAGAAAAAGGTTCAGGCATTGTTCAGCTACTCAACAAACAATCAACAGAGACTGGTCAAATGACATCTGAAGTAGTTAAAGCGATTCAATCACTTGACACGAAGTCCACAAATATCAATGACATCGTAACAAAAATTGCTACTATTGCTAGTCAAACAAATTTATTAGCTCTAAATGCTGCAATTGAAGCGGCGCGTGCAGGCGAAAACGGACGTGGTTTTGCAGTAGTAGCTGATGAAGTACGTAAACTTGCCGAGCAGTCGGAAAGTGCTTTAGGTGATATTTCCCGCTTAATAGAAGAAATGCAGATTGAAACGAAGAACACCGTATCCCTTGTTGGCAAGACTAACGAGGTAATCCAAACACAGTCATTGTCCGTCGATCAAACCGAACAGGCATTTACAAACATCCAGGAAACGATTAAAACCAATAACGAATTGATAGAAAAAGTTATGAATACCATGAAAACAATTATTAACCAAGAACAAATCATTTCCAAAAACACACAAAATATCGCTTCAATCAGTCAGGAAACAGCTGCAGGAACCGAAGAAATATCAGCATCCATTGAACAACAAACTGCTTCAATGGAACAGTTAAATCATCTTGCAGAGGAATTAGAAAACTATTCGATGCAAATGCAGGATCAGGTAAATAAATTTAAAATCGATGAGAATGACAAGAATTAACTAACGAACCGTGCGTGGGTATCTGCGCATGGTTTTTTGTTAGACCTTTTTCGTTCAAAGGACTAAAATAGAAATAATATCTTTGGGGGGCATTCATCTTGAAAACAATCGGCCTGATCGGCGGAATGAGCTGGGAGTCTTCATTGGAGTACTATCGCATGATTAACAAGAAAATAAGCAATCAGGTTGGTGGACTCACGTCAGCAGAATGCATCATGTATAGTGTCAATTTCAGTGAAATTGAACACCTGCAACAGCAGAATGAGTGGGAAAAGGCTGCAATCATAATAAGCGATATTGCCAAAAAGCTGGAGTCTGCAGGTGCTGATTGTTTGGTAATCTGTACAAATACCATGCATAAAGTAGCCGATCCTGTTCAGAAAGCGATCAACGTTCCTCTTATTCACATTGGCGATGCAACCGCTGAGGCTATAAGTGAGGATAAAATTCCAAAAGTAGGGCTACTTGGAACACGTTATACGATGGAAGAAGACTTTTATCATGACAGATTAGAGAAACGCGGAATTCAGGTTGTCATTCCTGACCAATCTGCCAGGACTGAATTAAATCGAATTATTTTTGAGGAGCTATGCCAAGGTGAATTTTTACTTGACTCTAAAAAGAAAATCCAATCCATGATAGAAGGGCTTCGTTCGTCTGGTGCACAAGCAATTGTATTGGGCTGTACAGAAATTCCGTTAATCATCAAACAGGAAGACAGTCCACTTGATCTATACAATACGATGGGTATCCATGCGACAAAGGCAGTCAAATTTGCCTTAGGTTAATTTGAAATGCACGTATTGGTATAATAATCTCTTCAAACTCCTGACAATCAAAAATGGGACAACCCATAGACAAAGGGTTATCCCATCACACATTTTTATTTTTGTTCGTTCAAAATTCTACCTGCCAGTGCGTATAAAACTACAGTGGATACAAAATGCGATGAATTATCATTTGTATCCTGTTGTGGATATACTTCCACATAATCCATTCCGCGAATTCCCAGCTTTGCAAACTCATATACCAGTTCGACTAATTCATAAGAGGTTAAGCCATTTCCATCTACCGGTCCGCCTGGATTAAATGCGAAGTCTAATACATCGCTACAAATGCTTAAGTAAACTGCCTCCGTTCCTTCACTTGCAATCTTGTAAGCATCACGTGCTAACTCAACTAAATTCTTTGATTGTCTAATTTGACGGGCGGAAATCGTTGTTGCACCTACTTCATCTGCGTACCTGCCTGTTTCCGGTTTATTACGTGGACCATGGATTCCCATATGCACAATACTTTCATTGCGTACACTTTCACTCTCATAAATTCGATGGAATGGTGTACTTCTTGCAAATAAATCACCCTCATAATCCGGATGATTATCATAGTGTGCATCTAAATGAATAATTCCGACCTGCCCGTCAATTTCTTCACTTAGAGCCTTTACAATTGGGTACGTAATTCCATGATCGCCACCAAATGCAACTGGAAACTTTTCTGTTTTCCACACCTTACTTGAAAAGTTTTCAATCCGACGCATGGTTTCTCTCGTGTCAGCCGGAACTACATCTACATCTCCTAAATCCCCGAATGTATAATGTTCCTTTACGTCTATATGGTTTAGTTCGGGTAAATAACCAGAATACCGTGCTGAATTTAAACGAATTACTTTTGGACCTAATTCACACCCAGTGTAATCCCCCCATGTTACCGATCCTTCCCATGGCACACCAAAAACTAATACATCAGGATCGCCTGTACTACCGTCCTCTAGGTTGACCTTTTTTCCACCCAAATAACAAGGTGTGTTGCCGTAAATCATTTCCTGTCTCATACGCTCACTCCTATATGTATTATCTTTACTCTTCCCACTATTGTCGCAAAAAACACATTTCGTTACAATCTATTACCTATCACATAAAGAAATCCATTGGCCAGGTATTATACTGACCAATAGATCGTTTACATACGATTAATCTGCTATTGCGCGGTTAAATTCTTCTTCAACTTCTGGATGTGCTTTACCCATTAGGCTGACAATCCAAATAACTAGACAAGAAAGCACAAATCCTGGTACTAGGGAGTACAGACCCCCGAGACCAAGTGCGCTCGCAATTGAAGGGTAGATTTCCCACAAGATTACGGTTATTCCACCGACAAGCATCCCGAATAACACACCTAATCCTGTCGTACGTCTCCACCATAATGCAAAAATAACAGCTGGACCAAATACAGCACCAAAACCAGCCCATGCATAAGCAACGATACCCAGTACACTTTGGCTACCTGTTGATGCTAAGGCTAAGGCGATTGCTGCAATAACAACAGTTGCAATACGTCCTACCCACATTAATTCTTTTTGTGAAGCTTGCTTACGGAAAAATGGTTTATAAAAGTCTTCCGCCAGTGCACTACATGCCACAACCAATTGCGAATCCATCGTGCTCATAATTGCCGCAAGTACTGCTGCGAGTAAAAATCCAGCTACCCAAGGGTTAAATAGTACTTGAATTAACTGTATAAACACCTGTTCCGGATCATCTAATGGAACATCAAAGTACGCAATTCCTGCAAGCGCTACAAATATAGCACCCAATAACGAAATACCAATCCATATCATAGCAATCATTCGAGCCTTTGGAACGTCCTTTGCGCTGCGGATTGCCATAAACCTTGCAACAATATGTGGTTGACCTGGATAACCAAGCCCCCATGCCAGCAAGGAAATAATTGCAATAAATCCGGCTGTTCCGGCACTTTGCCAATATACACCGTCTGCGAAATTAGATGTTACAGAACTTGTTACATATAGTAAGTCAGGATTAATCGTAGAAAGCTTTTCCCATAAACCTGAAAGACCGCCCAGGTGTCCCCAAATCACATAAACTGGAGCAACAACCAACGCCAGGAACATGAGTGAACCTTGAATAAAATCCGTATAACTTGCTGCCAAGAAACCACCTAAGAATGTATATGCAATAACTACAATGGCACCAATCCACAAGCCTTGTGTAAATGTCATTCCATCAAATATGGAAACAAATAATTTACCACTGGCCACTAATCCTGATGCAACATAAATCATATAAAAAATAAGAATAAATAGCGCAGAAACGACTCGCAAAGAACGACTTTTATCCCGGAAACGGTTTTCAAAAAACTCCGATAAAGTTACCGAGTCATTCGAAACCTCTGTATAGCGACGCAAACGTTTAGCAATAAATTGCCAGTTCAAGTATGCCCCAACTGCTAATCCGACGCCAAGCCAGATTCCGCTAAGGCCAGATGCATACACCGCACCAGGTAACCCGAGTAATAGCCAACCACTGAAGTCACTTGCCTGTGCAGAAAGCGCTGCTACCCATGGGTTTAAACTTCTGCCACCAAGTATGTAATCTGAAAGTGTACTTGTTTTGCTGAATGTCCACAATCCGATTATAAGCATACCAAGACAATAGACGGAAAAACTAATAATTGCTTCCATTATCTAATCACGTCTCCTTTCAATCAAAAAAGTAATGACTCCAATAACCATTAATACCGTTATTGGAACATACAGCCAAAACCATGAAACAAATGGTAATGAGTCCATATACGAAGCCCCTCCTAGTTTTTTGAGTATTACTATTGTACTAAATAGTATAACAAATTCAGATAACATTACAAATATTATCTGAATCTTTTGCTTTATAATACCCCGTCTTTTCTTAAGGTAGATATCCGTGCTGAAAAAAACGGCATCTTTTGAGTTTCGTTACCGATAAAAGTGGGGGAAAGAATGGATTGAAAGCCTGTGAACTTTATTACGTCAGTACTTTTGGAAACTTTGTAGTATTTCCCAGGAAATAAGCGGTTTTTGTGAGAACATGGGTATTTTTGTTTTGTTCAGGATATTTCTGTCGTTCACATAAGTAGGAGGATCCCTTCTTACCATCATCGATAAAACGACACTTACTCAAAATGGAGGTATCATTCTTTTCATTCAGGGAGTTTGTGGTATACTATAGGTAGAAATATGCATATAATAGTTAGACCACAGCTGGAACTGTGGCCTATCGATAAGCGTTCCCCCAGGGGATCTGCTATCCAATCTGAATAGACCTCTCCCAATCAACTTATTTGAGGGTTAATAGGGAGGTCTATTTTTTATTGATCATTTTTTCAACGAGCGTTAACAATCCGGTTAAAAACGTACCAAATGCAAACATGGTGACAAACACCTCGAAAATGCTCAAAGGCATCACCCCCTTTATATATACTAGTAGGGCTAGCCGACCACACCTAAAAGAACCTTATCTAATTGTTAGTATAGCACAAAAAACGGCATATAAACCATAAAAACACGAACAAATGTTTGCTTATGTATTCAACTACAACATCTTGCTAGGCCTTTAGTCGCAAAAAAAGATGCACCCAATAGGAGTACATCGATTTTATAATTAATTATGAGCCTGCTATGATGTGGAAGCCCGAATCGACATGCAGCACTTCTCCGGTAACTCCACGAGCCATTTCACTTAGTAAAAATAATGTCGCATCGCCAACCTGATCCTGATCAATGTGACGACGTAATGGTGCTTTTTCTTCAATTACAGATAACTTTTCACTAAACCCAGAAACACCTTTTGCAGATAATGTCCGAACAGGTCCTGCTGATACTGCATTTACACGAATTCCTGCTGGTCCAACATCCTCAGCCAAATAACGGACACTCGCTTCTAATGCAGCCTTTGCAACACCCATCACATTGTAGTTTTTCACTACTTTCTCAGCGCCTAAATACGATTGTGTCACGATGCCGCCACCCTCAGTCATGAACTTGCGAGCTTCTCTCGTAACCGCTACAAGCGAATAAGAGCTAATATCTTGTGCCAGCAAATAACCGCTACGTGAGGTGTTAACAAAATCACCATTTAAATCATCGCGATCTGCAAACGCAACGGAATGCACGACACCATGAATCACGCCTGTCTTTTCACCAATTTCCTGAAATGCCGCAGCAATACTTTCGTCATCTGACACGTCACATGAGACTAGTAAAGAATCGTTAATGTCATTTTCACTCAGTAGCTTATCTAACTTCTTTTTCGAACGCTCCTGGCGATTTGTGAAAATCAAGTTCGCTCCTGCATGATGTAAAGACTTCGCAATTCCCCATGCAATACTTCTATTGTTCGCCACACCCATTACAACAATATTCTTTCCATTCATTAAACCGTTCATATATGTACCTCCATAAATTTTAATGCATTTATAATGCACATTAAGTATGCTTTTATTGTAATACATTTCATGGCTATTGTATAAGGATTTTACATTAATATAGTATCAGGATTTGCCAGAATAATAAAAACAATTTATATCAAAGGATTATCCTCGTCCTCCCGCATGATCATTTGAGGTTGCATGGCTCAATATTTCTATGTTAATTAAAACATAAAAAACCAGTATTGAAGGACATTACATTATGTGGTATCAGGGGCTTAAATGCTTTATCCAACTCTTTCATCCATCTCCTATAGCCAGGCATCAATTAAACTATAACACTTCTTGGATTTTGCCATATTCCTTAGTTTCGTATAAACCCACAGCATAATCCAAGCATTTCTAACTTTGGTTGTAAGAGGGTAATATCCTTTCCTTCAAAGAGCTGAAAAATAAACCTTTTTTAGAATCAGTTTGTGCTTTTGATAATCCGGATTAGATTGTGTCCAATCTTCATTGGTATTTTTCAATGAATCACCGTCCCCATCAACCCAAATTTCTGTGCCATCTTGAAGAATATTTCTTCTATAAAATATTGGGGTGATCTAAAATCAAAATCATTGTTTGTTGTTTAGCATTAAACAGTTATTTTTATAACCTATCAAACTTTCCAGAGTTATTAATTATCTTTGTAAATACCTCTAATTGTTGTTCATACGATTTTCCATCAGTCAGCCCAGTTTGTAATTGTTTCTATCGGAGATTACCAATAGTATGGTAATCAATGTTTTTTTGGTTTCTTTAAAGTCAAATAAGTTCGAATAACTACCTTCTTTGTTATCCTCTAGTGGTCCAAGAACTGCATAATGCTTTATAATTTTATATTTACAAATTGTTCCCCCAATATCTTTTACCTCTGGTATGTAAACAAGAAAAGCAATATGGTCTCCTTCGCGATAAAACTGTTTGTCTATTTTTAATAAGTACTTCATTTTATTACCCAAAAATAATTATGTTTGCACATTCAAATAAAAGACCCTAGTAAGAAAACTAGAGTCCATTAAATAATTTAAATTAACGTAAAAGTTGTAATACGCCCTGCGGTTGTTGGTTTGCTTGAGCTAGCATTGCTTGTGCTGCTTGTGTAAGGATGTTGTTCTTAGTGAACGTCATCATTTCTTTAGCCATGTCAACGTCACGGATACGTGATTCTGCAGCAGTTAAGTTCTCTGCAGAAGTTCCTAAGTTATTGATAGTGTGATCCAAACGGTTTTGCACGGCACCCAATTTAGAACGTTCAGCAGAAACTGTTTCGATTGCATTATTGATAGTTGTAATCGCTGCGTTAGCAGATTCTTGCGTAGAGATGTCGGTCCCACCAACTGATATTTCCGCACCAGCTGCTAATACTGTGCTAGTAGTTAATACATTTTCAGTGTCTCCGTTAACAAATGACATACCATCTGTTGATGTAGCTATGACATCACCACTAGAATCGGACAATTTGAAACCATCAGTAGTATCTCCTGAAACTGTATAAGTTCCTGCTTCAAGACCACTGTTAGTAACGCTTGCTGTTCCTGTAGAAGTACCAGTTGTATCAACAGTTACCTTTCCAGAAGTCACTTCATCCGCAAAAACCAATGTTTCTCCATCATCGCCTGTAAATGTTAAACCATCATTGGATGACGCAGCTACACTTCCATCAGCTGCAACTAATTCATAACCATCTGTTTGATTACCACTTACATTATATTCTCCATTTACGATGCTTTCTGCACCAGTATTACCAGCTGTATAAGTAGCTTCAACTTCAGCTTTTACATCTCCAGCTGTTCCTAAAGCAAAGCCACGCATATCTTCAATTGAAATAGATAAATTTTGACCTTCATTTGCTCCAATTTGGAGTGTACCTTCAAAATCACCACTTAACAAATTTTGGGTGTTAAATTCTGTATTATTACCGATACGCGAAAGTTCTTGTGATAATTGATCAACTTCTTTTTGCATTTCTGTACGATCTGAGTCAGTGTTCGTATCATTGGCACTTTGTACTGCTAATTCACGCATACGTTGAAGGATTGAATGTGATTCATTCATTGCACCTTCAGCAGTTTGAATAAGAGAAATCAAATTTGTTATCGCAGTGGCTGTTTATCCGCTGCTTCTCTATGTCTCCATAGAGTTCAGACCATATCTTCATCCCATTAGGATGCCCCGCGCTCGTGGGTGGGTTATCGGTATGGTTCCTCACCACCTGGTCGTTACACCTTCCTAACTACTTGCTACCAATTCATTAGGCTTGGCTCGGTATTGCCCACCATCCACACTGCTAGTTTGGTTTGGGGTTCCACCGAATTCACGGAGTGTTCATCTAAGTATTACTACTTAGAGCGGCATTTTTAGTCTACCGTCTTGAGCGTTCTTACTAGCCATTTCCAAACCACGAACTTGTCCACGCATTTTTTCAGAAATTGCTAGACCTGCTGCATCGTCAGCTGCACTGTTGATACGAAGACCAGATGACAATTTTTCTAATGAATTTGCTGTTGCACCTTGGTTTCTTGATAACTGGTTGTACGTGTTTAAAGCCGCGATATTGTGATTAATTTTCATTTTTCCTTACCTCCATGTAAGTATATTTTTGCGAGCACATCCTTATGTCTCGCATCTATAACAACTCTTATTTAGAGTTATTAACAAAATCGTCGTACAGCTCTCCTCTGAGAACCTTGTAATCTTGTGGAGCGTTCACTCGTAATCTCATGTAATCCTCTGGCTTGTTGCGATCGCCTTTGACGACCTCAATTTCAATTTCATTGCCATTCGGATCAATGATATAGAGTTTTTCTCCGGGCTTTCTCCCTAACGTTAAGGCCAAGCAAATCATCCTCCCTGATGATGTACTACTTATATCGGCATGCTCGGAAAATGTTTAACTAGTTTTCAATAAATTTTTTGGGCAAAAAAAATAAGCATGCATTTGCACACTTTAATTGGTTCCCTCTTGCAACTCAGCCATATCTGCCCTAACATCTATCACATCTTGTGTTAAGCGCTTATACTTTATACCTAGTTTTTTAATGTCATGTTTTAACTCAGCTTTTACTTCTTGTATTTCAGTTCTCATTTCTTGCATTCCTGTTTCTAGATTAGTAACTCTCTTTTCTATATTATTAACGGTTGTTTTAACATCTTTTATCTCTGTTTTTATACCGCCGATATCTCCTGACAAATCCTTTATAGCAACAAATAAATCTTTCATCGTAACCTCAGCCAAAGAACTTCCTCCTTATAAAGACGTTTTTATTAGTCTAGCACCCGCACGAAAATTCGACAAGCGAACATAAAGTGAAATTTGACTATTAACTAGAGTCGAAAATCTATATTTCCACCTAGATAAAAAGCAAATCTTAACTATTGTTACATGCTCAATTCATTAACTTGATCGACAAGAGTTTAAAGTCAATCAAGTTTACTAGAATGTCGATCGACATCACAGTAAAGTTGATCCTAAATATCAAAAAGTTAATCGTCGATCCAAGGAAGTTGATCGACATTACGGCGAAGTTGATCCTCGAAGGACACCAAAACCCTACAAATTACCCCCATCCATTGACACACATCTACAATATGTCCCAAGTTTTTCGTGACTTAAGTGGTATAGACGTCTATAACAGAACATGAGTATAGTTAAGTTAGGGAAATGTAAGCCCTTTCATATATTAATAGATTGGAGGAAAAGGTATGTATCGAAAGTTGTTTTATGCTTCATTGTCTGTTGTCCTAACGTCGTCACTGCTCGTAACTACTGCAATTCCAGTTAGTGCAGCAACCTCACCTACGATTGAAAAACAAAACAAAAAGAAGGTGCAAGAACGACCCCACCCTGTTTTTTCATGGGGAACACCAGGACCAACTTCACCGGTTTTACATCCAGGATCGGCAAGAGGTGCGGGGATGAGACAAGCTCCTTTGGATCAAATAGATCCGATTATGGAATCACTAATGGCTGATGACGCCATGCCAGGAGCCGTAACATTTGTTGCAAAACGTGGGCATGTCGTACAAAACAAGGCTTATGGTCATGCACTATTGTATGAGGACGATAAAGGAAATCTCGTTGATAACCCGATCGAAATGCAAAAGGATACTATATTCGATATCGCATCCCTTAGCAAAATTTTTACCACGACAGCTGCAATGAAACTGTTTGAACAAGGTTACTTTGAATTGGACGATCCAGTTTCCAAGTACATTCCTGAATTTGCTCAAAACGGAAAAGAAAATGTGACCATTAAACAATTGATGACACACACTTCCGGATTCAAGGCATGGGTTCCTCTTTATACGATAGGGGACAGTCGCGAAGATCGGTTAGACTATGTTTTTAACTATCCATTAGATAATCCTCCAGGAACAACATATACCTACAGTGATTTGAACATGATCACACTAGGTGCAATAATCGAGCGTTTAGCAGGTAAACGTCTTGATGAGTTTGTAAATGATACCCTATTAGAGCCACTTAACATGACGGACACCATGTATAACCCACCAGAATCGTTAAAAAATCGTATTGCCGCAACGGAATATCAACCAGCGATAAACAGAGGTCTTGTATGGGGCGATGTGCACGATGAAAATGCTTGGTCCTTAGATGGTGTAGCTGGTCATGCTGGTGTATTTTCTACCGCTAATGATTTAGCTATTCTCGGACATATGTTTATCAATGATGGTCGTTATGGTGGCAAACAAATCCTGCAACCGGAAACCATTCAATTGTTGGTCGAAAATCAAATACCACAATTCACTGGAAATGAGCATGGATTAGGTTGGGAACTTGCGCAAGGTTGGTATATGGATGCATTATCTGAAGCATCAACCATTGGGCATACTGGTTATACAGGAACATCTATTGCTATCAATTTGAATAACGATACGATAGCCATCTTGCTTACAAACACTGTTCATCCTAGCCGTGTAGGGGTTTCAACAAATCCTGCTAGGCGACAATTTGCACGACAGGTAGCTGATGCTATCCCAGTTTCTGTTCCAAAAGGGCAGGATGCATGGTTTTCAGGTTATGGGGACAAGCTAACTAGTTCTCTTACCGCACAAGTTGATATCGATTCGGATGCTACGCTCACATTTGATACATGGTACCGAATTGAACAAAGCTATGATCATGGATTAGTGGAGATTTCGTCAGACGGAACGAACTGGACAACTGCTATCTCGCCTTTGTCAGGCAGTAGTATCGATTGGCAGTCAAAAGAAGTTCAACTCCCTGAGGATACCAAATTTATCAGATTCCATTATCAAACCGATTCCTCTACAAATGGCCGAGGATGGTATGTAACAAATGCAAACATAGAAGACAGTACTGGCAATCAGACATCGCTTCAATTTGATAACCCAGACCAATGGGCAAAACGCAATTACTAATGGAGGGATATGAATGAAAAAGGCAAAACGGATACCATTAATTTTAATCGTCATTCTAACCATGTTGGGTAGCCAATTTACTTTTGCTTCCGATCACATTTTTGCGGAAGAAACAAACCAAGTCAAGGATCTAATCTTGTTTCAGAATGTTCCTGAAGCCGGGATTGAAGTGAAGGATAAAAAAGTCACCCTAGACGCCCTAAATATTTATGAAGACGGACATTTCACTAAAGCATCTACAGAGCTAAATTGGGATTCTTCCAATAAAAACGTTGCCACAGTAGATGAGGATGGTGTCGTCACATTTACAGGTCAAAACGGACGATCTTTTATTACCGTTACAACGGATAGTTTTGAGGATCGTATAGCGGTTGATTTTAAAGTAGACAAATCAAACAAGAAAGGCAAGCCAGCCTCTAGCGGTAAAGTTGTGAAACAAACGGGTGATAAATATGACATCATTCCAAACGCTATTGATGGGATGACGATGGAAGAAAAAGTCGGTCAACTATTAATGCCAGACTTTCGAAACTGGAACGGCGAAAACGTAACGGAAATGCTGCCGGAAATCGAACAGATGGTAAAGGAATACCATCTTGGTGGCGTGATTCTTTTCAGAGAAAATGTTGTAACTACAGAGCAAACAGCAAGACTAGTTGCAGATTACCAGGAAGCAACTGAAAAATACGGACTGCTCATGACCATTGATCAGGAAGGCGGAATCGTGACACGCCTGCAATCAGGAACAGACATGCCAGGTAACATGGCACTTGGTGCAACCAGGTCAACAGAAGTTGCAGGTAACGTTGGACAGGCTATTGGGGAAGAATTAAAAGCACTCGGAATAAACATGAACCTTGCACCAGTACTTGATGTGAACAACAACCCAGACAATCCAGTTATTGGCGTTCGGTCATTTGGTGAATCACCTGAACTTGTTGCTGAACTAGGAATTGCCTATACAAATGGTCTTCAACGTACTGGTGTTGCTGCAACCGCAAAACATTTTCCAGGACACGGAGATACAGCTGTTGATTCCCATCTTGGATTGCCAGAGGTCCCTTATGATTTAGAGCGATTAAGGGAAGTTGAACTTTATCCATTTCAACAAGCAATGGAGGCTGGAATAGACGCGATTATGACAGCTCATGTGACTTTTCCGAAAATCGATGACACAAAAGTTATCTCGAAAAAAGATGGAACAGAAATCTCGTTACCAGCTACTCTTTCCCATAAAGTACTAACAGGCCTTATGCGTGAAGACATGGGATTTGAAGGCTTGATCATTACGGATGCATTAAATATGGGTGCAATCCAAGATCACTTTGGTGCCGTCGATGCTGCTATCAGAGCTGTTAAAGCAGGGTCAGATATTGTATTGATGCCTGTTGGCTTAGAAGAAGTTGCTAATGGCTTGTATGAAGCTGTTGAATCGGGAGAAATCTCTGAAGAACGAATCGAAGCATCTGTCGAACGTAGTTTAACACTAAAAATCAAGCGAGGAATAATTAAAGAAGAAAACCCTACTCCAATTAGCGAACTAGTAGCAAATGCAAATGAAGTAGTTGGATCTGAAGCACATAAACAAGTCGAAAAGGAAGCAGCTGAACAGTCCATCACTCTTGTGAAAAATGAAAATGTGCTGCCGTTAGACGTGACAGCTGATCAAAAGGTTGTTGTAGTCGGTAATGCTTATGTCTCTTCCCTATATGATGCCGTTAAAGAATTCCATGCAAATACGGAGGTCGTCAGAGCAAGTGGACCTTTATCAGATGAACAATTAAGCATCGTACAAGCTGCAGATAAAGTTATCGTTGGAACCTACACGTACAATGTGAGCGGTAGATCTGTTGATAGCTCACAAATGCAACTGGTCAATCAAGTTATCGAAAGCACCGAAGCACCTGTAATTGGAGTAGGTATCCGAAATCCATACGACATTATGGCATTTCCAACAATTGATTCCTACATTGCACAATACGGATTTAGAGAAGCAAGCTTTGATGCTACAGCTGCAACGATTTTTGGGGAAAATGTACCAACTGGATTATTACCTGTCACCATACCAGGTTTAAATGGTGATGTACTATATGAATTTGGTCACGGACTATCTTATTAAAGAGCAAAAGCGCAAGTGCCCGGTTATTGCCGTATGACCTGGACGAAATCGTATGAGATAAAGGAAACACTCCCCTTCATAGGGGTGTGCCGACGTTGGGCGCAAAGCCCGCTTTTAGTCGGCCTTCCTTCTAACAACCGATGTTGACTTATCGCAAGGAGATGTCGGAAGGGCACTAGGCAATGGGCGCTGGAGCTGGACGTAGCTGATCCTGTACCTCAGTTATCAATAGCGTACCAATTTTATAAGTTCGATAAATGAGAGGGGAATGTATCGTGAAAAAATTAATCATGGTAATGTTAGTTTCTATTTTAGTAATGACCACTATGTCAGGGGTTTCCGCAGACAATAATGGCAAACACAAAGGACACCAGAAAAAATTCCAATTAGGAGTTGAAGTATTACTAGATGAACAAAAGGATTTACTCGAAGGCCAACGTGTTGGATTAATCACTAATCCGACTGGAGTTGACAAGGAATTAAACAGTATTGTCGATCTCCTGCACAATGATCCGGATATAAACTTAACAGCATTGTATGGTCCGGAACACGGCGTTCGTGGCAGTGCACAAGCTGGTGAATATGTAGATTACTATATTGATGAAAATACTGGTTTACCTGTATACAGTTTATACGGAGAAACTCGTAAACCAACACCTGAAATGCTAGAAGACGTTGATGTACTAGTATTTGATATTCAAGATGTAGGCACAAGATTTTACACGTATATCTACACAATGGCCTATGCGATGGAAGCTGCTCAAGAAAACAATATTCCATTTATCGTGTTAGATCGGCCTAACCCGTTGAGCGGTGAAAAAGTTGAAGGTCCTGTTCTAGACCCAGATTATGCATCATTTGTTGGAAAATATCCCATTCCATTACGTCATGGTATGACAGTTGGGGAATTAGCAAAATTCTTTAATACTGAATTTAACATTGGGGCAGATTTAACAGTTGTGGAAATGGATGGCTGGAAGCGGAAGATGTACTACGATGACACGCCACTTGAGTTTGTAATGCCGTCACCAAACATGCCAACATTTGAAACAGCAATGGTCTACCCTGGTGCTGCATTGATTGAAGGGACAAATGTTTCAGAAGGGCGTGGTACGACAAAGCCGTTCGAATTAATTGGTGCACCATTCATTAACAGCACAGAACTAGCAACAACTTTAAATGACTTAAATCTACCTGGAGTGGCATTCCGTGCAGCATCATTCACGCCAGCGTTTTCGAAACATAGCGGAACGTTAAGCCATGGCATACAAATTCATGTGAAGGACAAAGATGAATACCATCCTGTTGAAGCGGGATTACACATCGTGAAAACTATCCATGATTTATATCCTGAAGATTTCGCTTTTCGCGCAGAAAACAGTTCAGGTGTATCATTTTTCGATAACTTAATCGGAAATGGCTGGATCCGTGAAGCAATTAAAAACGGGGACTCAGTGGAATCCATGAAGGAACAATGGCAAGGAAACTTAGATGAGTTTAAACTAGTTAGAGAAGAATATTTATTGTATTAAAATATAGAACCATTGAAAAACCTTGACCATTTCATTGTATGGTCAAGGTTTTTTTCTAGTATATAAATTACCCTTTCAATGCACCTTCCATCATTCCTTTAACAATCCAGCGTTGGAAAATTGCGTAGATAATCATTACCGGGATAATCGCGATAGATAGGCCGGCAAACAAAGCACCCCAGGCGTTCGTGTACTGCGCTTCTCTGTTCATTAAATCCATTGCTAATCCGAGCGTATAGTTTCCATCTGTTTGCAGGAAAATTAACGCCATAAAATACTCATTCCAGAACGTAACTGCATTCATAATTGATACCGTAATTATCCCAGTCGTTAACAATGGCGTGACAACTTTTAACAGGATGCCATATTGGGACATACCATCAATTGCTGCCGCTTCCTCCAATTCTTTCGGAATGCTGCTCATAAAGCTTGTCAAAATAAATATGCTAAAAGGAATTTGCGTTACTGCATAAACAAGTGACAAAGCCCATAAGTTATCTAGCATATTAAATTTTAATAGGAGGAAAAACAATGGAATCCACCCTAATACCATCGGAATCATCATTGCAGATAAATACGTATTAAACAAGATTTTGCTAGAACGAAATTTGATTCGCTCAATTGCATATGAAGTCGGTATAGCAAATACCAGACACAACGCAGTACCGAGAACAGTTACAAAAAAACTGTTCACAAAACTGGACCCGATATTATAATCCGTCCATGCTGTAACAAAGTTCCCAAAGTTGAACGTTTCAGGCAATGCCCATGGGGATGCAAAAATTTCCCCATTTGATTTAAACGCTCCCATGAACATCCACAAAATTGGGTACAGAACGACTAACGACCATACTATTAATGGAATACGAATAACGGTTTTCATTAATAGTCTACTAATTCTTTGAGCCATGTTTTCCCCCCTAATATTCAACCTTATCTCTTCTTAACAAGAATTGTAGTACCAGTACCGTAGCCAATGACAAGATTAAAATCATTACACCAATCGTAGCTCCGTAACCGAAATTATATTCCGTAAATGCTTCCTGGTAAAGGTATGAACCCATTACTTGCGTGGCATTGTTTGGGCCACCTCTTGTCATAATTTGCACGATAATAAAGGATCCATTTAATGTTGTAATAACAATATATAAAATCGATGTCTTGATTTGTGGCCAAACGAGTGGAACGGTAATTCGCCAAAACTGTTGCCAGTTACTAGCACCATCAATGTCTGCAGCTTCATACATACTCTTAGGAATATTTGCGATTCCACCCATCAGTAAAAGCATAAATAGTCCAATTCCTGCCCAAACAGATGGAAGCACAAGTGCAGGTAACGCCCAATCAAGGTCTCCTAACCATGGCCTCGTCCAACTTTCTAACCCGATAGCCCTTAGTCCTGAGTTGATTAAACCCAAATCAGGATTAAAGATGAATGTCCATAATATACCTATCACAACAACAGACATGATGTTTGGGAAAAAGAAAATAATGCGGTAAAAAGGAGATTCTTTAAGCCTCAGCTGCGTAAGTGCAACTGCAAAATATGTAGCCAAAACCATAATTCCGAATACCTTGGCAAAAACTAAAAAATAATCATGCCATATTGCTTTAGGTATGATCGGATCGCTAAATAACGTCATGTAATTCTCAAAACCGATAAATTCTTTCTCTCCCCCAGCTCCTGACCATTCAAAGAAAGATAAATAAAGACCATTAAGTAAAGGATAAATCGTAAATATCCCAAATACTAGCAAGGTTGGGAGCAAACAGAACAAGAGAAACCTAACTTTTTTACCTTTTGACTGAACCATTCGGGTCCCTTCTTCCCTTTTTAAAAATAGATTGATAGAAAAAGATGTAAAGGCAGGAACCTGCCTTTACATCCCTGATTTCTAGCTAAACAATTTAATTCTTATTAACTTCTTATTAACCTCGATAATCCGCAGACGCTGCTTCTGCTCGCTTACAGAATTCTTCAGCATCAATTTCCCCAAGCATTAACGCAACTAGCGCATCACTAATCGGTGTTTCTAGATCAGCACTCATTGGATGTGGCTTATGGTGAATAGATACTTGTTCTGGATCATTGATCATTTCGTTTGCATCTTTCAAATAAGCAGGTACATTTTCATTGCTTGCGATATCTACGCCTTTCATATTCATCAAGGCTCCAGTTAACTCAGCAAATTTGGAAGCATATTCTTTTTGATAAGCAAATTCAACAAATGCTTTTGCTGCTTCAGGATTTTTAGCATCTTTAGCGATTGCTAAAGGACGTAAATCTGGAACAACTACCATAGGTTCTCCAGCCTCGTTCATTGGTGAAGGAATGAATCCAAATTCAAAGTCATCTGGAACATCCTTTGCCATCTCATTCGGTAACCAGAAACCTACCGGAATATAAGCATTTTTGCCAAGAATAAAGTTCATTTGTGACTGTGTATGGCTAAGTGCTGCAAAACCAGGGTCAATATATCCTGCTTCTTGCATTTCTTGAACCTTTTTCATCACTTCCACAACAGGTTCACTTGTCCATGCACCTTCTTCACCATTGATAACGGAAGCTAATAATTCATCCCCACCAACTGATGCAAATGCAGGGTACAATACACCTCTTAAGAAATAATAAGGATACTGACCAGTTGTCGTAAATGGAGCAATATCTTCTTCATCTTGGATTTTCCCCATTGAAGTCATCCAGCTGTCAAAGTCGGTAGGAACTTCATAGCCGCCTTCTTCAAACATCTTTTTGTCATACCATGTTCCCCATGTATCGAATACAAGTGGTAAACTGAAGATTTTTCCATCATAATCACTTGGTGGCACTATGAAACTGTCCATTAGTGCTGTACCATCCTCAAGCTCAATCGTTTCAACCCATTCGGTAAGATCCATTAATTGTTCGTCTTCTACCATTTGTGTTTCACTTGAACCTGCACCATCAATGTAAACCACATCAGGTGGATTTCCTGAGATCCAACGTGTTTTCATTTCTTCATTTATATTTGGTCCAGCATGTTCAACAACCTCAACATCAGGATACTTCTCTTTATAGCCTGCGATTACTTCCTTCCACCAGGCATCCCCATATCCACCAACAAAATACTGTATTTCAAGTTTGCCTGAAATTTCTCCATCACTGCTACCATTACCCTCTGACTCACTTCCGCCATCTTCTTCGTTGTTACAACCAACAACAAAAGCAAGCATGAAAATGGCCATAATCACCAACAATCCAGGACCCTTAAATAGTCTTTTCAAGTTGTTCTCCCCCTTTGATTTACTATAATTATATGAAACACACTAATAGTTAATGAAACTATTAATGTCACTTCCAAAATTAGGATTGATTCTTATTCAAATAGTCAATCGCTTTTCTTACATAACCATTACTTTGCTCAATGGCATTTTTGGCTTCGTCGTATGTTACGCCACCTTCTAGCATAACAATTGCCGGCTTAACTTCCTTATTTGTCAATGTAAGGACTTGTTCTGCTTCTTCATATGTAACTTTGGTAACTTCCATAATTGTATGCTTTGCTCTTTCTAGCAATTTATAATTACTCGCATGAACATCAACCATCAGGTTTTCATAGACTTTTCCTAGCTTCACCATTGTGGTTGTGCTAATCATATTAAGGATCATTTTATGCGCGGTAGCGGCTTTCATTCTAGTTGAGCCAGTCAAAATTTCCGGACCAACAACCACTTCAATTTCACAGTCGGCATAATTGCTTATCAATGAATTTTCATTACACGATAATCCAACCGTATATGCACCAGCTTCACGTGCCAATTTCAAAGCTCCTATTGGATAGGGCGTTCGTCCACTTGCTGTAATTCCAATTACCACATCCTGTTTGGTAAGGTTTCTCGCTTTTAGATCTGCTGCCCCTTGACGTTCATCATCTTCAGATCCCTCGACTGCATTTACAAATGCGTCCATTCCACCTGCCATAACGGTCTGCACCATTTCCGGGTCGGTCATAAATGTAGGAGGACATTCAGATGCATCAATAACCCCAAGTCGTCCACTTGTTCCTGCACCAACGTAAAATAGTCTCCCACCTTTTGACAACGCTTTACAAATCCGTTCAATCGATAGTTCGACTTTTGGTAAAACATCCGCAACAGCTTCTGCAACCTTTTTATCTTCCTGGTTAATTGTTTTTAAAATATCCATCGTTGATAGTTGATCAAGTACCATACTATTTTCATTTCGTTGTTCTGTTGTTAAAGCAGATAATTTCATTGGCTAAGTATCTCCTTAAGATTAACTTAATTGTTTGTAAAGCGCTTTCAAAGTACTTTTTAAAATAATCTCAATCTTGTGAAGTTGGCTATATTATAGCCTTGTTGATTTTTTTTGTCAATAAGTCGTTATGATTTTAGTAATAATATTTCACCGTTAACAAAGTGAACCAATTATATCTTTTTGGTCTTTGAAGAATCTCCTCTAAAAAATGAGATCGCTTCTCTTGTTTCGTCCAGATATCTTACGGTTTCATCATATTCTTCAGATGCTAAACACATAAATAAAATATCAATAATGTGAAGTTGCGCAATACGTGAGGATGTTGCACCACTTCTGAAGGTAGCTTCTCTGGCTGCTGATGTATATAACTTTATATCCGCAAAGTTAGTAAGTGGTGTATTTCCATATTTAGTTATGCTTATCGTTTGAACTTCTTTATGTTTGGCAAGTTCCAATAATTTAACTGCTTCAGAAGTTTCTCCCGAGAATGAAATACCAACAACCACATCTTCAGGGCCTTTATTTGCAATAGATGTTGCTGCCATATGCACATCTGATGATGCCTGGGCTTGTTTATCAATCCGCTGAAATTTTTGTTCAGCATCCTTTGCAGCAATATGGGAAGCGCCAAATCCGATAAATAAAATAGACGTTGCATTTGTTAATGCAGTAACAGCCTTTTTTAAGTTTTCAACATTCATGATATCAACTGTTTCCTTTAACGTCTGTATCGTATTTGAGGTGACTTTTTCTATGATGTCTTTATATGGTTCATTAGGCTGGATATCGCGGTACCCTTTCACTGCTTGATCCTGCAGATCACCTGTAACTCGAATCTTTAATTCCTGGAATCCGCCAAAGCCCAGTGATTTGCATAACCGGATTACTGCAGCGCTGCTGGTCTTGCTCTTTTCACCCAGAGCCATGGCAGTTAAATGGATTGATTCTTCTGGATTATTTAGTATATAGTTTGCAATTTTTTCCTCTGATGGAGGTAAACTATTTACCATTTCTTTCAGAATGACTAATCCCCCTTTAATGTGAGACACAAAAATCACCTACTCTTCCTATTTATTTTCTTATATCCATGTTTTATCGTTTCGATCATTTTTTTATCTATACACGTATTCATGGATAGATACGCACCTAATAATGATCCACCAACTGGGGGAAACTCCGGGATAACAATGGAAAATTTGGCGTTATACTGTTTCAGTTCTTTTTCAATCAATGCGGGAAGTATGTTTTTATCAGAAAAAACACCACCACAAAGAACGAGCTGAACACTTTCTTTACTCTCAAAAAGCTTCTTATACAACGTTACTATACTAGACTTTAATTCATCTACTACACTTTCAATAATGTCTTGTGCAACAGAGTCCTGGAGTTTATACGCTTTAAAGACAATCTGGCTAATAGGTGCAATTTTATCCTTAGGCATTGGGGAAGCGTAGATTTCATGAATTAGTTCCTGTCCATTCTTCACTTGAAAAAAGTCATATAGCATTTCCATTAAAATTGTATCCTTGCCACGTCCATCGAAAGCTTTAAGCACTGCAATTATCCCTTGTTTACCGAGGTCATAACCGCTGCCTTCATCACCAAATAAATATCCCCATCCCCCAACTCTGTCATGGATTAACTGATTATTAATTCCATATGTGATTGATCCTGTACCAGATATCTGAACAATGCCTGGCTCACCAAACGTTCCTGAATAAAGTGCATTTATTGAATCTGGGTATACTTCTATTAAAGTGTTATTCGGTAATATTTCCGTTAGAATCCGCTTAATTTTTTCTTGATTCGTCTTTTCACCAGTACCCGATATCCCTGCAAATAATTGTGTTACATTCGTGAATACGTCAGAAGCCTGCTGGCGCAGATCATGTACGAGTGCTTCCAATGTTTGATAGAGCCTTTCTGTTGTTACTGTATTTGGATTCGTCGGACCGCCAAACGAACTAGCTAAAATAATACCGTTCTCATCAGCCAGCAAAGCCTCTGTTTTCGTACCCCCACCATCAATTCCTATAACAAATCCCATACATCTTCATCCTTAATTAACCATTTTTGTAGCGGTTATTCTTTATTCTATATAACTATATGTCAATAAACAATTATTAATTTAAAATTTTATGTCAATGCCAACAAAAAAAGCCTTCGCTTCAATTACGAACGAGGACTATTTCTCTTTTTCAGTTGTGCAACAATAATCCCAATTATAATCAACGCTGATCCCATCGTGATACCAAGGGTAAATGTTTCACCTAAAATTAATCGACTAAACAACAGGCCAAAAATTGGAACAAGTAAAGTTGCTAACGTTGCAGTTACCATATCAATAATACTAAGAATGTAGAACCACACAGTGAAACATAGTGCAGAAGCGAAAACGCCAGTAAATAAAATATAATAAATGCTAGTTGCATGTAGACTGATTGGTTGACCCCATTCCATAAAAAGTGTTGCTGCAATAATTCCGATCGTACCGAATAGCATTTGGTAGGCTGAGGACTGTAATTTAGGCATATCCTGCAGATTTAATCGGAAATAAACATTTGCTATTCCCCACGAAATCGCTGCCAGGATAATAAGTGATTCGCCAATTATAATGTTGATATTCTGGCCAATCCAAATATCCCAACCTAGTATCGTTAAAAGTCCGAGCATACCAATCAACAGTCCAGTTAATTTTGCAGGTGTAATTTTTTCACCAAGGTATTTCGCGGCAAAAAGACTGCTCCATAATGGCATAGAATACAAGAGAACGGACGACTTTCCAGCGTCAACAAATCGTAAACCATACATGACGAGCAAAAAAACGACAGACGTTTGCAGTACACCTAATATGATTAAGTGCCTCCACATTGCCTTAGGTGGGACGCCCATTTTCGAAATCCATACAATCATCAGTAACGTTAGCGAACCGACAGCAAATCTGAATGCAGAAAACGTAAAGGGACCCATATAATTGAGTGATAGCTTCATAAGCACCCATGCATACCCCCAAATGATCGTAATCAGCAGAATCGTTAACCACACGATCCATTTATGTTTTGTTACTAATGACAAGAATGTTTTATCTTTGTTCACAAGCTCTTCCACCCTTTTTTAAAGCTTTAAATCCTTCTAGAAAAGATGTAAAATAATACAAAATACCCGCATCTTTTGACATAGTTTTACAATGTTTCCCAAGTTTTTTGTGACTTTATTGGTATAGACTTCTATAGTGAAATACCTTTATAGTGGAGTTAAGCAAAAATTAATTACAGGTGAATGGTTTTCCCTCCCCGAATCTCATTCACCACATGATTGGATAATTTTTACCTTGACGGACTACTTGAGCGTCAAGGTCTTTTTTTGTGCGGATCGAGTTAAAAGAACGAGAGGCTGGGTTTATCAGGAAATTTTACCTATTTATCAGAATTTTAGTATAGTGATCAGGATTCTACTTATTTATCAGGAACTTCATTGTCTTATCGGGAAGTTTCCATCTTTTATCAGTATTTTATATCTATGCCCCTTCTTACTACCGGTCGGCATGCAGCTGTTCAACAGAATTTCTTTCACAATAAGCTCATTTTTACTTATTTTAAACTTCTCCATGATATTAATATCTGATGGAGCGTGGGAATATTTGTTGGTATCTTGTAGACGAAGATTGTGTAGGATAAGATATTCATCATCAGGTAAAAATTTAGTGTATTTTGTCCTTTTATACCGCTTAGCTCTTTAATCAGAGTATCTTGGATTAATTGTTTTTGTTTATGTAAGGGCCCGCTCTTCCGTTCAATGCCTAGAGCTGTGAAATGTATATTGATTTGTCTTGCGGTTTAACTATCATTTGGCCACTACCCTTCATTTAACATATGCTATATTATACAACAAATTTTGCCCCCCATGTCATCATTGACCAAAATACAGTTATCAGGTTTTTATTGGATTTATCAGGATTTCACTTGGCTTATCAGGGAATTTGCAATTTTGTCGGGTTTTTACCCGTTTCATCAGGAAATCTATTTAATTCATCAGCATTCCACTAAAAACTGCCTACACTTTTTTAGCTCGCTTCCCTGCTACACCTCATATTCCCATCGCCCAACACTGTTTGCTTCCAACGCATCCCAATCAATTTCATACCCAATCCCAGGTTTGCGGGATACAGAAATTGTTCCATCATCAACAACCACTTCTGGCTTGATAATATCTTTTTCCCAATACCTTGAAGAACCTGCAGTATCACCCGGCATGCTAAAATTCGATAAAGTCGTCAGGGCAATATTATGTGCGCGGCCGACCCCAGCTTCTAGCATACCACCACACCAGATTGGTATATTTTTTTCCTGACAAAGGTCATGAATCCGCTTTGCTTCGGTCAAACCTCCGACTCGTCCAATTTTCAGATTGATAATTTTACAGCTTCCCAGTTCAATCGCATGACGCGCATCATCATAAGAATGGATGCTTTCATCCAGACAAATTGGTGTTTGGATTTCCCTTTGTAATTTCGCATGGTCAACAATATCATCGTGAGCAAGTGGTTGTTCAATCATCATTAAATCCAATTCATCAAACTTTTTTAAATGAGCTATGTCATTTAGTGTGTAGGCGGAATTTGCATCTGCCATGATTGGAGTATCCGGAAAATGCTTTCGTACTTCGCGAAGTACTTCAATGTCCTGACCCGGTTTTATTTTTAATTTGATTCGTTTATATCCTTGTTTCACATGGTAGTCGATATCCTTGAGCAACTCGTCAATTGCAGGCTGTATCCCAAGACTGACCCCAACATCAATCTCAGACTTCACTCCTCCAAGAGCTTCGGCTAATGTTTGCCCGGCTTGCTTTGCATACAAATCCCAAATCGCGCCCTCAATTGCAGCTTTAGCCATGTTATTTCGTTTAATTGGTTTAAAAATATCCGTAACATCATTGGGGTGATGGATTGGATTGTTTTGGAGTAATGGAATGAGGAAATCTTTCATAATATGTTCATTTGTTACTGTCGTTTCCTCCGTGTACCAAGGACTGGGGAATGCAACCGATTCACCAAAGCCTCTGTTTCCTTCTGCATCAACTGCTTCAATGATATAAAATGGTTTGTCCTGGACTGTGCCAAAGCTGGTCTGAAATGGAAATTTTAATCGCATTTTCAACTTATGTAACATGATTTTTTGAATTGCAACTGTCATTTTCGTACCTCCCTTAAACTAATAACTACCCCAGTTACTCTGTCATACTTTCAAGTTTCACACTCAAATCTTCCGCAAACTTTTGACATCGTTCAAAGTCCTTTTCGTCAGGTTCCAAGTCAACTTTAATCCAGTCTGGCATAACATCTGCACCAAGTTCTACAAAGCGTTCCCCCAATAAATCAATTGCACCGCCAAATGTCGCATAGAACGTATCACCGGAACCAAAGACACCTACCAACTTACCAGTTAGATCAGCATCTTCTAATTCATCATAAAAATCCTCGACTTCATATGGCATCGCGCCATCATCCCACGAGTACGTTCCTACTAAAACTGCATCATACTTGTTAAATTCCTCTACATCTATTGCATCCATATCAAATGTTTTCATGGTAATTTCATGATTATAATTTTGTAGCATCTCTGCGATAGCTACAGCTACTTCTTCTGTATTACCAGTTACACTCGCATAAAGCATTAGAATTTTACTCATTACCGTTCCCTCCAAATAAGAAAAGCGCAATCGTTTATCTCTAGTGTAATTGATAACGATAATTATATTCAATTATTTGGGGTGGATGCTTTTGCGTTTTGTACTATTTGTGACAATACCTAAACATTTTCCGATAAAAAAAGGATGCCTATTGTTAAGGCTTCCTTTCCACATTTTTTCGATTACTTGCCGAATCCCGAAAAACAATCGTATGTGGGATCATGATACGTTTTGCTGGTTCAGTTTTATTCCTTGTTTTTTCGATTAATGCCTTGGCCGATTGAACACCAAGGGTATGAATTTTGACATCGACCGTAGTAAGTGCTGGCCTGATAATTTCCGATAAATAGACATTATTAAAGCTGACTAGGGAAATATCCTCTGGTACAGAAAGTCCAAATTCCTCCAGCATACTTAGCACACCAAAACTTATCAGATCATCACTGATGACAAGCCCTGTTGGCGGGGTATCAAGTGAAAATAAATGTTCGACCGCTTCTCGTCCACCAGATTTCAGAAACTCTGCATGAAACCTGTAGTTCATTGGAGCTTCTAATCCTGCTGCCAGCATAGCTGATTCATAGCCTGATTCCCGATCAGAGGTTACAAATAATTCCTTGGAACCACCGATGTATGCAATTTTTTCATGTCCTAATTGGATGAGGTGCTCTGTGATTTCTTTACCTGCTGCAACGTTATCATTGTCGACATGAGTTATTTCGTTCATATATTCATACGGCTTCCCAACAATTACAAATGGAAATTCATGATCACGCAAAAAATGCATCAACCTGTCATTCGCGCGTGAATACAACAGGATAACCCCATCGACATAGCTCCCGTATACCATTCGTTGCACTTCTTCAAATATTTCATGCTCTGTTTCACCAGTTGATAAAAATAAAGAATACCGCATGTCGTGAATATGGGAACTAATTCCTCGCAGAATTTCAGGAAAGAACGGATTTTGCAATGCTTTATCTGCAGAAGATGGCATAATGACGCCAATCGTTTTCGTAGATTTTCCCACGAGATTTCGTGCATTGACATTGGGATGGTACCCTAGGCTCTTCATCGCTTTTCGTACACGTTTTTTTGTTTCGATGCTAATTCTCGGATTATCCGCAATCACTCTAGATACAGTAGAGGGAGACACACCTGTTGCTTTTGCTACATCTTTTATCGTTACACTCATTCGTTCCACCCTCTACTATTTTTAATTTATTTTAAAACAAAAGCACAAGCGCCCGTTTATTGCCGTATGACCTGGAAGGCACCGTATGAGATTAGATGAACTTGACTTATCGTAAGGAGGCGCCTGAAGGGGGCACTAGGCAATGGGCGCTGGAGCTGGACGTGGCTGTTTATGTACCACAGTTGTACACAGCGTTCCAAATCTATACTTTCCTATACAAAAGATATGGTTGCTTTGTCTCGAGTTTCCTTACCATTTAAAAATACCTTCTGACCATCAGCAAGTCCGTGTACTCGTAATCCAATTGTACTATAAACTGGCACAAAGTCACCCTGTTGGTTCAAAATCGTTACACGGACAGCATCTTTTTCAGAAACAATTTCCATTTCAAGCTTTACATATAATCCTTTTTCATACGCAAATGTTTCCCCGTCATCATCATAATACGTAAAAACATATTTTTCATCGTCTGTTCCTGCAAAAATATCCATCCAGACCTTTTGCGACTTTTTATCAGCATTAGATGTCCACTCCGATTGCATAAGAGCTGTTCCTTTTTTCACAAAAATCGGAAGCTCTTCTAATTCTGCATGCACTAAATGAGTTTTTATTCCGCTGTAAGCCGTTCCATTAGAAAAATCAATCCACTCACCTGCTGGCAAATATACAGCCCTGTCGGTCACACTTGGAGCCAGAATTGGTGCAATTATTATATTATCACCTATCATAAATTGATCGTTCAAATTATATGTTTTCTCATCTCTTGGAAACTCCATCAACAATGGACGCATCACAGGAAGTCCAGTGACACTTGCCTGGTAAAACAATGAATACAATTGTGGCATCCATTCATAGCGCATTTGGATATATTTTTTCATAATTGCTTCGTTATCAGAGCCAAATTGCCAAGGTTCCTGATAATGCGTACCAATCGCCGAATGATTACGGAAATATGGTGTGAATGCACCAACCTGCATCCAGCGTACCAATAATTCAGCATTTGTGTCATGGGCAAATCCACCAACATCTGGTCCGGTGAATGGCACACCTGATAATCCAAGGTTCATACACATCGGCAAGGACATTTGAAGATGCTCCCAGAAACTTCGGTTATCCCCCGTCCAAACAGATGCATAGCGTTGAACACCAGCATACCCTGCACGCGTTAACAAAAATGGACGATTTCCATGAAGTTGTTCTTTCATCCCTTCATAAGTAGCTTCTCCCATTAGAAGTCCATAAACATTATGAAGCTCGCGATGTGTTGTTGGCTCGCCATCATTCCGGTGCATAACCGCTTGATCCATCGTTTTTGTTTCGTTAAATACAGCTGGTTCATTCATGTCATTCCATATACCTTCAATCCCCAAATCGGTATAAAAAGCGTGCTTTTTTCCCCACCATTTGCGGACCTTTTCATCCGTGAAATCAGGAAACGCACTCGAACCAGGCCAGACATCACCAAAATATATTTCGCCTTCGATATACTTACAAAAATGGTCGCCACGAACACCCTCTTGATAAGCTTGATACTCACTATCTTTTTTTACACCTGGGTCAACAATCGGAACAATGCGAATTCCCATCGCACGTAAATCTGCAATCATTTTCTTAGGATTTGGAAACTTTTCCTGATCAAACGTGAACACGCGGTAGCCGTTCATATAATGAATATCCAAATGAATCACATCAACCGGAATATCACGCGCTACAAAATTTCCCGCAAGTTCACGAACTTCCGCCTCTGACTCGTAACTGTATCTTGACTGATGATAACCCAGTGCCCACTTAGGTGGTATTGGCATCCTACCCGTTAAATGCGTGTATTGTGTCAATACAGATTTCGGGCTCGGTCCTGCCATCATATAGTAGTCAAGCTGTCCGCCTTCTGCCATAAATGCGTATGTATCTTCAGCAGATTTCATATCAAAAACAGTACGGAATGTATTGTCAAAAAATACCCCATGTGCGCGTCCTTCACGAAGTGTCATGAAATATGGAATAGACTCATACAACGGATCAGTTTCCGGGTTATGTGGTGCATACACGTCTGTGTTCCACATCGTATATTTTTCACCGCGTTTATTCAAAAAACCTGATTTTTCTCCAAATCCATAAAACCGATCTACCTGATCCATTTTTTTGTGAGCAATCACTTCACCAGACACTTTATGCCCCATTCCACGTTCCCCTTCATCAAGAAGAACAGTTCCTTTTGCATCATAAACAGTCACACGAAACGGTGCTAGTTTTATTTCAAGTTTAAGTTGATTGGTTTTCAACGTTGTCATTTCTTCGCTGATTATTTCCTCAATATGTACAAGCTCAGGTTTTGCAACGACTGCTTTGGATCTATCTAATAACGGTGCCGTAGTTGGATTCATGACAATTCGTGCAATTGATGGTGTGAAAAATTGGATAACTACGTGTCCGTTTTCACAAATAAACGTATAGTAGGCATCATTTTTCTGATAATCTACTACGTGACCAATATCTCGAAATGCAGCTGCATTTGATTGTTTATCATGATCTGGATGTATAGCAAAACTTGTATCTTCAAGCATTGATGTTCCTCCTGTCGTTTTTAGAATAGCTCGGCATTCGCCTCTTCTTTATTAGCGAATGCCGAAGTTTTTCTTATACTTAATTCCTCAAAATTTTCATGCTTCCTTACGTGCAGTAAAACTTAACCTTTCGTTGCACCACTCGTTAATCCGGAAATCAAATAACGTTGTAACAATAAGAATACAAGTGCAATTGGAATCGCAATTAAGATGGACCCAGCTGCAAATCGTGTGAAGTTAGTTGAAAATTGATCATTGATAAAATTGTATAGCCCAAGTGCTAGTGTATAGTTTTCCGGACTTGTTAATACGATTCGTGGTAACAAGAAGTCCATAAATGGTGCCATGAAGTTAAACAATGCAACAACTGCCAATATTGGCTTAGCAAGCGGCAGTATGATCGTCCAGAAAATTTTCAAATGACCTGCCCCATCAATTTTGGCTGCCTCATCCAATTCTTTTGGAATCGTATCAAGGTATCCTTTTACGAGCCACGCATTAAACGGTATTTGGCCACCAATGTAAATCAACATTAAACCATATAACGAATCCGTTAATCCGATTGTATTTAGCAAAATGTAAAGAGCTACCATTCCCATTAAGGCCGGAAACATTTGTAATAATAAGAACAAATACAGTCCATATTTGCGTCCAAAAAATTTGTATCGTGAAAAGGCATAGGCAATCAGCGATGTAATAACGACAGATAAAACTGAGTTAACTACCGCGACATATAGACTGTTCTTATACCAGGTCACATAATCACTACCTGGATCCGTGAACAACCAAATATAATGTTCAAATGTTGGATTGTCCGGAAAAAGATTTGTCACAAGCATATTTGAACCAGGATTAACACTCATCATCAACGCCCAAAATAACGGATAACCAATGACAACAAACATCACTAAGAAAAACAGATAAATGAACGTTACTTCGATTTTAGACTTTGTTTTGGAATGCATCGCCATTAGTAACGTCCCTCCTCTTTAAATGCTGCTGTTTTTCTAAATTGGAAAAAGGCAAAGATCGAAATAATTAATCCCATTATAATCGTAATTGCAGCAGCCATATTGTAATTGTTCGTTTCAAATGTCAGCTTATAAACCCATGAAATTAAAATATCGGTACCGCCAGCATTTTGTCCTCGAACAGCTGGGCCGCCTTCATTAAATAGATAAATAATATTAAAATTATTAAAGTTTCCTGCGTACTGCATGATCAAAAGCGGTGCGGTGGCAAACAGCACGTGTGGTAATGTGATAAATCGTAATTTTTGAAAGCGAGTGCCTCCGTCGACGTCTGCTGCCTCATACATATCCGCTGGGACACTTTGCAGAACGCCAGTAAACAACGCGAATACAAATGGGAAGCCGAGCCACGTTTGAATCATGATGAGCGCCGTTTTCGCCCAAAAGGGATCGGACAGCCATGGAATCATAATATTAAATTGACTTAAAATATCACGGTTTATCGCACCAAACGTTGGATTAAATAACGCTGAAAAGATTAAGATAGATACAAATGCAGGAACTGCCCAAGGTAAAATCAATACGGTTCGTAATGTCCGTTTAAATTTGATTCGTTTATCGTTTACAAGTAGTGCTAAAAACAACCCTAGTACAATTTGCAAAGTTGTTGCAACGATTGTCCATACAATCGTCCAAGTAAAGACATTTAGAAAAGTATCTTGCCATATCCCTACATCAAAAAGTGCCGCAAAATTGTCAATCCCGACCCAATCCAATAGTTTGCGCGGTGGTGCATTATACTGGTTATAATTCGTGAAGGCTAAACTAACCATAAATAATAAAGGTAAGACTACAACGAAAAGTAGCATCATTAATCCGGGAAGAATCATGAAATATGGAAAACCACGATCATAGAAGCTAGTGATTCCACTGAGTAACGATGGTTTTGGCCTCCCTTCCTCCCGAGCAATTGCGTCGCGTCGTGCATCTTTAATAGTAGAAATATAAATGGCAACACCAAATGCGAGCACAATCAGCGAAATCAATCCTTGAATCAAAAGCTGAATCGAATGATGTTCACGAGGAATCGTACCAAGTGTAAACAATCCCCAAATTCCAATATCAATGTAATGCCACGTGGTAACTAAAAAGGATGTCGTTATAACCAGAAACAAAATTCCTTTAAAAATTCTCTGGTTATATAATTGCCCTAACCCAGGAACGATGATAGATAAAAGAGTTGCAAAATTGCGGGGCTGTCTTAATCCAGTTTTTTGTTTTGATTTTTCATCTCTCACATACGTAACCCCCTATGTAATTCCGTATCAAAAACGCAATATATGGAAGGCATCATACCTCCCATACATGCATTATTATTTGTTCTTATTTAGCCGCTCCAGATGCTTCTATCTGATTTTCAATAACTTCTACGGCCTCTTTTAATACTGGTTCAACCGGTTCTCCTTTTGAGATAAACGATAAAGCATTGTTGATTGGATCCCATACTTGCTGCATAGCTGGTACACTTGGCATTGGTTCCCCATAAGTTGTTTGTTCAGCAAACGCTGAGTAAATTGGATCTTCTGCAATTACTGGATTCTCTAAAGAGTCTTTACGCGGTGGAAGTTCTCCAGCCACTTCATAATAGGTCATCGCATTCTTTTCGTTTGTAATAAATGTCATCAAATCTTGTGACCACTCAGGATTTTCCGAGTAATAAGAAAGCATGTAAGATTTCACCCCTACAAATGATTTAGGAACTTCACCATTGCTTAGTTTAGGTAGTGGAGCAGTAGCTAAATCCTCACCTAATGCATCACCATATTCACGGACCATCCAAGGGCCATTAATAACAGTTGAAACTTTTCCTTCTTTAAATAAGCCATTCATAATATCAGGTGTTAAATCTTGCGGAATATAACCATTATCAAACCATGATTTAACAAGTTTTCCACCTTCAATCGCGCCTTCATTAGCAAGTCCCATATCAGAAATATCATAATTTCCATCTTCATTTGCAAAAACGTACGCCCCGTTACCAGAGAAGAATGGATAAACAAAATAGAAGTTCGCAGCTTCCATAAGGAAACCAAATTTATCTTCCGCTGGTTTCGTATCACTCTCCGCAATTGCCATTAAATCCTCCATGGTTGCAGGTGCTTCATCTACCAAAGATTTATTATAATACATGGCATATGTCTCGATAACAGCTGGATAGCCCCAATAATCCCCATCATATTTAACGGCCTGCAATGCTGTATCGGTAAATTCTGATTCTGTCTTTCCTAAGTCGACTGGTGCAACTAGCCCACGAAGAACTAAGTCACCAATACGATCATGTGGTTGAAAAATAATGTCTGGACCATTACCAGCAGGACCTTCTACATTCAACTTCTCAACCTGGTCTAACATGTTAATTGGAACCATTTCTACATCGATCCCAGTTTCCTCTGTGTACTTGTCGGTAATTTGTTTTACAGCTTCTTCTTGCTTCTCTTCAGCATTCACCCAAACTGTAAGCTTTTCAGGTTTTTCAGGCATTTCTTCTGTTGTCTTTTCCCCATCTTTATCGGAACTGCTATCCGCTGGTTTTGTTTCTTCTGGACCACACGCTACTAATAATCCTATTAAAAGCATCATGCCAAAAATAGTACCAAGCCATTTCTTCATCTAATTTGACCTCCCAATGTTTTCCTTTGCGCATCATTTTGTGAAAACGTTTGCACAAAGATTTATTTTTATTATACATTGTTTCAGAATAAATTCAACTACAATTTAAACTTTTTTAAATACTTTATCTATAACAACGATAACGCTTACATTTTATAGAATTCCTGCTATACTTATTTATAATAATCTCTACACCTATGGATCCTACTTAATTAATTTCATTCGTATCTATACAAACGTTTGAACAAAAGGAGTGTATCTAATTGTTTAAAGAAGCCATTTACCACAGACCTAAAAATAACTTTGCCTATGCGTATGATCGTGAAACCTTGCATATCGTTTTGCAAACAACAAAAGATGATTTAGATTCCGTTGCACTGATTTATGGTGATCCGTACAATTGGCAGAAAGGCTACTGGATAAGCGAGACATTAACGATGGAAAAGTCAGGTTCTACTGCATTACATGACTTTTGGTTTGTTGCTGTCACACCAGAATTTCGTCGTATGCGCTATGGATTTCGGTGTTCCGATGCTAGTGAAACGCTGTTTTATACCGAACGAGGTTTTCACCAGGAACCACCAGACGACACGGCCTTTTATTTCTGTTTTCCTTATCTAAATAAAATAGATGTATTTCAAGCCCCATCATGGGTGAAAGATACAGTTTGGTATCAAATATTTCCGGAACGCTTCGCAAACGGTGAAGCGTCAAATGATCCAGAAGGAACGTTGCCTTGGGGAAGTACTGACCCGTCACAATCTAATATGTTCGGGGGGGATTTTCAAGGGGTGATGGAGCACCTGGATTATTTAGAAAGGCTCGGAATTAATGGCATTTACTTCACACCTATATTCAAGGCAAATTCAAACCATAAATATGACACAATTGATTACATGGAAATTGACCCACAGTTTGGTAATAAAGAAACCTTTCGTGAACTTGTCCGTAAATGCCATGATCGGGGAATTCGTGTCATGCTTGATGCCGTGTTCAATCATAGCGGTTATTTTTTCGAACCCTTTCAAGATGTCCTGAAAAATCAAGGAGCATCAAAATATAGAGATTGGTTTCACTTATGGGATTTTCCAGTAGTCGCTGATCCTACACCAAATTACGATGCATTTGCTTTCGTCCCATCAATGCCTAAATTAAACACCGAGCACCCTAAGGTGAAAAAATATTTATTAGATGTTGGGTGTTATTGGATAAAAGAATTTGATATTGATGGCTGGCGCCTAGACGTGGCAAATGAAGTCGACCATGTATTTTGGCGTGACTTCCGGCAAGTTGTTAAAAAGGCAAAACCTGACGCATACATTTTAGGTGAAATTTGGCATGACTCCATGCCTTGGCTTCAAGGCGACCAGTTCGATGCGGTCATGAACTATCCATTCACAAATGCCGCAATTGAGTTTTTCGGCAAACAAGCAATGACGGCGAGCGATTTCACAAATACGATTACCGATGTCCAACACATGTATCCAAAAAATGTGAATGAGGTTGCTTTTAACCTATTGGACAGCCATGACACACCAAGAATTTTAACACTTGCTGAAGGAAATCCTGAACGCGTTAAACTCATGTACTTATTCCAACTTACCTTCACAGGGACCCCGTGTATTTATTATGGTGATGAGATTGGTATGGACGGTGGACAAGATCCCGGTTGTCGTGCATGTATGATTTGGAATGAAGACAAGCAGGATCAAAAGTTGTTTCGCTATTTACAGTTGCTTATTCGTTTCCGGAAATCAGATCCACTTGTTGGGAATGATGGGGATTTTCGTTTCTTGTATGTAGATGACGCAACCCAAACAATTGTCTATGAAAAATCAAATAGTGAAAGACGCTACATTTTTATTGTGAATAATAGTGATGTAGAAACAAAAGTAAAAGTGGAAAAAGTCTTTGGAACGAATCATGAAAAGGTTAAAGAGGTTATTCTTTCAGAAGAATGTCCGATAAGAAAAAAACAGCTTACTCTAACGGGAACTGAAGCATTTATCATAGGGCCTAATGGATTTAAACTAATTGAACAATTAATCTGAGCGTTGACACCTAGTCAACGCTTTTCTTTCCACTCATTTTAACTTCCCTCCTATTCGGGTAAACAATAGTTAGAAGCAATTTATTGGAGGGTGCTTACATTGAAAATTTTAACTAACGTACGGCTATACCGACCATTTGCCAGCGAATCAACTGAAGCTATTTTTCACATTGGAATGGATGGTGAAAAAATCCAATCTATTAACAACGGACTTACTAAGGAAACAGGTTCCCATGTAGTTGATTGTGACAGGCGGGTTGTTTCCGCCGGTTTTAATGACTCCCATATGCATTTGTTGCGTTATGGTTTGATGAAAAAAGAACTCGATTTCCGTAATGTAACATCTTTTAAAGAGATGAAAAGACTGCTATCAAATCGATTTAACGAAGAAAAAATGGAGGAATACGATTGGGTTGTTGGGCGTGGTTTAATCGATAGCCAACTAACGGATATCGACCATCCGCTAACGGCAGATGACCTTGAAGAATTGGAGTATGATAAGCCAGCTTTCTTCCTTCATGATGACGGGCATGAATGTGTTGTTAACCATGAGGCACTAAAAATTTTACAGCAAGAGCCTGCTCTTTTAAAAAACCATGAAACATTTATCGAAACAGATCGTAATGGAAATTGGACTGGGCGCTTCAAGGATACAGCTGTTCATTTTATTAAATTTAATTTCCGTCAAAAAAACGAAGATGAAATTTATGAGGCGGTACAAGACGCTGTACCTCATTTACTTAAAAAAGGGATTACCTCTGTCCATACCGATGATTTAAATTTTGTCGGCAATTATGACCGACTTTTTAAAACGTACCTTGATTTAGAAAATGATGGTCATTTAAAAATCGATGTTCGACTACACCACTATATTTTTAACATCGATGATTTAACACACTTTTTACGTACTACTAACAAACGTACTGGTGCTGGCAGCGAACGGGTCAAAGTAGGCGCGATTAAAATTTTTCTAGATGGAACACAGCGCTTACACACTTCTGCTTTGCGTCAGGCCTATCATGATAAGCCGAGCACAAGGGGGAATTTAATCTATTCTGAGGATGAACTTGATGAAATTGTTCAAACCGCTCATGAAAATGGGATGCAGGTAGCCATGCACGCAATTGGTGATAGAACGGTAGAACAAGCACTTAACACGTTAGAAAAAGTTGATACAAAAAAGCTAAGGCATCGAATCATCCATGCGCAGGTCTTAGCTCCAGATCTCTTAGAAAGACTTCAAGAAATAAAGCCATACATCGAAACCCAACCAGGATTTATTATGAATGAATATGATCAAACAGTAAATTGGGTAGGAAAAGATCAAGAAAAATTCTGTAACCCTTGGAATACTATAGATAAAATGGAAATTCCATTTACGTTAAGCTCTGACACCCCGATTGGATCACTTTCGCCCATCACAGGCATTTTTGCAGCGGTTAATCGTACAGATACGAATGGTAATCCAAATGGTGGCTGGTTACCAGATGAAAAACTATCCATCGATCGCAGTTTTCAAGGCTATTCACAAAGCGCTGCAGAACTTGAATTCCGTGAGCATGAAAAAGGAAGACTGGAAGCTGGTCAACAGGCAGACTTAATCCTGTTGTCAGAACATCCAAAAGAAGTGAAGCCCAGCGAATTAAACAGCATAGAAGTTGTCGAGACATGGAGTAGAGGCGAAAGAGTTTTTCAAAAAGGATAAGGGGGACTGCGCTTTTTTATGGAAAATGGTAAAATACACTATGAACCCATTTTGGGGAGGCGAGTTTTATGCAAAAGGTTTTAATGAACGTGCAAACTGCTTATCACGGTGAAATCCTTCGTGCAGGAAAAGAGTACGAAATCGACGAAGATATAGCAAAGCGCTGGATAGCCAGTAAAATTGCTAATAAAGTAGAGAAAGAAGCGAATCATCACGATACGTGATGATTCGCTTCTTTCTTTGTAAGGAAGTATAAGTTTTGGCGTTTATTTGTCTAGCTCCAGCGCCTATGCCACTCCTTCAAGCGTCCATACCGGGGATTTTTTTATAGATAATTTTCTATTCAGCTTGTTTCCAATACCGATTGTACGTGTCTACACTGCAAACCACATACAATTTTGCATCGGCCGGAATTTGTTCATCTAATCGCTTATTAATCGATAAATCATTTCGGTCTGCTAGGAGTGTTGCACCTTTTTCAAGTAAAGAAAGAAATGCATCTTTATAGGTGTTCCACTGTGGGTCTAGATTAATTTGATAGATGTTTTCCCCTTCCAAATCACTGGTCAATGATGTATAGATCTTACTTGACCCATGATAACGAGAGGCCTTAGCCATAATCCGTGAGAATGTCTCGTCTGAAATAACAAACTCGTCTACTTTGGAATGCTTAAAATTATCAATGTGTTTTTCCTTTTGCACTTCTACAATCGTATAAATACTTTCATCTAACTCAATAGATAGCTTCTCTATCGAAGATGCTATCAGAAGGCTTTTCCCATCTGCTAAAGAAGAATCTTGTATCCTATCATCTGAAAACACTAGTACGGAAGATGCTTTAGCTACATTTGCGTCAATTAGTACTTCCCTGTCTTCAGGGTTTCCTTGCACAAACGTTACATTGTCATGTTTAAAAGGCGTTTCAGGAAGGTCCGCAATAATGACGACTTCCCTCTTCTCATCATCGTTTAATAATTCTTTCAACGTACTTTTTGTCCTTTCGCCCCAACCTAACAATACATAATGACCGCTTTTTGTAAATGGCAATTTTCCTTCCTCCTTCAACATTCGATACAACGAGAATAAATTTACTACCTTTCCAATCACAACACCCATTAGACCAATACCTACTGCAAAAAGAAACATGGCAAAAATCTTCCCCTCAGTTGTAGTCGGCGAAACATCCCCATACCCAACTGTAGTTATGGTTGTCATAACCCACCATAATCCTTCAAATGCATTCGGAAACGTTTCAGGTTCTAAAAAGTGAATAAAAAACGAGCTAAATACAAGTACCCCTATAACTAGTAAAAAAAGTCTTAAATTATTGGTTTGATTTATTTTAGGGTAGACCCTGGTAAGAAACCATATCATATGTAAACTTCTCCTTACTTATTAATCGTCAGTGTTAGTTTAACTTATTTCATATAAAATGTGTACAAAACTAGAAACAAATAAAATATAGACTACTCTTTTAAAAATAGTTATACTTTACACAAGGAGGTGAACAGATTGAGTGAACAACAATTTCAGCGGATGGAAAACATGTTATCAGAGCTAATAGGAATGGTAGCAAAGACTAATGAAAGATTGGACACAAACATTAAGGAATTACGTTCTGAATTCAAATCTAGCATTGATGGGTTGCGTTTTGAAACGAAATCTAACAATGATGTGTTGCGTTCCGAAATGAAATCCAGCACTGATGAGTTGCGTTCTGAAATGAAATCTAGCACTGATGAGTTGCGTTCTGAAAATGGTCAACGCCATCAGGAAGTCATGCAGAAATTATACAGCCTTGAAGCTGATCAGGAGTATACATGGGGAAAGATTATCCGCAATGAAAGAGAAATTACAAAGCTAAAGGAACAGAAATTTGGTACCTGATCCACCTTGCAGATTATTATTCTCCATTAACTCCACGTTTCTTCTCAAAAAGGCTACTCCTTAAAAATACCACAGTGATCATCACTGTGGTATTTCATCTACTAATGCTCTGCCTCGAGATCAAATTCTTCATTACACCATTCCGAAAAGATGCGATAGTCTTCATTCACTTGTTTTTTGTAGTTTATTGATGCCGTAATTAATTGTGAAATGAATCCATCGTATTCAGTACCGATTGCTTTTATTATTTCTTCTTCGCTCTCATGTTCAAATTTAAATTCATCGGCGCGTGCATGGGCTTTTGCTGTGACTTTTCCCATCACTTCCACAGTTGACTCCATGTTTTCATTAACCATTAACTCGCTCGGATCAACGGCTTCATCGTATGGAGAATTTTCTCGTACATAAAAGTCATGGTCACCAATCGAAAAATAACCAAGATATGGGTCTTCTAAATACTGCATTGCTTTTTGAGCAGTTATAACTCGTTTTCCATGGTGAGGTATATCATCTGAAAACAATTCATCGTATGGAAAAAAGTGATTTGGTGCAGGAGTCCGTGCTTCTTTTGCCTCAAGAACTAGATCACCATCATCTCCATTCTCATGCCCATCAATCAAAATATAATAACGCTGGAGACCGATTGATCCCGTACCAGCACCAAGTTTTTTCACGACATCTTTAATTTTATAAAAACCTTCTCTTTGTCGATTATCAGAATCAATCGAAGCGACATAGTCAGGCCATGAGTTTTTAAGCAAATTATATTCCTTAAAAGTCAGATGCTCTAGCCCATCCGTTTCCTGGAACTTTCGATCCCCACTATCAACAGTAGTAACCGCATCCAAAACAGCATTCACTTCACGCTCAGGCAATCCTTTTAATACTTTTTGGACAGGACCTATCGTATTTAATTCATGAAAAGTTAACGAACCTGGTAACTCATCCCGATCAACAAAAGCGAGCAACTGCTTATAGTAAGCTTGTAAATACACGTTAACTAACTTGATCTGATCTTTTTCATCATACTCTAGTTCCTCACTATACAAAGCAATACTTACCGCCATTCGGTACACGTCATAAAAGTAAGACCCTAGATAACCTTCATCAAAGTCATTTGTGTTATAAACAACATTGCCTTCTTTGTTCTTAAAAGCTCCAAAGTTCTCAAAGTGCAAATCGCCTTGAAGCCAAGTTGGTTTATCATCAGCTGTATGATAAGCAAATGGTATTCGTGTCGCATCATAATAAAATAGAAAAGCGCTTCCCCTGTAAAATTGAAATGGGCTCGCCAACATCTTCTTATATTTTCGTTGTTGGTTTGTAAAATCCAACCCAAGTAATTCACCATCAAACTGTTTCATTACAGTCTTAACCGTTTCTTTGCGTAGTTTTTGCCGAGTTAATAGAATGTGTTCCATCATTTCATTAGCCATTTTAAAACCTCCGTTTCCACGTAACTTTACTAACTTATCCATAAAGTTACCGATAAATCCATTTTACAGTTTTTATACGGTAATTTCAGGTATTAAAGTTATCAACAGGGAGGCTTGTCATTCATTTATTTTACAGATAAAAGATGATTCGAAGCAAGCCAATAGAATAAATTTTTATATAAGTTTCCAATACGTATTTGTTGTCACTAGTATAATAACTATCCATACCACGATTGAAATACTACCAATTTTAAAGAGATCTTTTTCAGTAAAGTATTTATACGAATAGGTAATCAAATGAACGGGAGACTGTGTAATTAATAGAAACCCAGGAATTCCCGCCAGAAAGACTGCCATCGTCACCAGTAATGGTGATAAGCCAGGTAGTGATTCTCCAATTGTAATAGCCAACGGCAGAACAATCGTTAGAAATCCTAAAATATTTACAAAGATAACTCGTAATAATGCTGTGCAACACACTAAGATTAATAATACAACGAATGATGATTCCAGTGGAATAGTTTCCACTAGTATGTCAGCAATCATTTCAATTGTACCGGTTTTTATTAGCATCCCTGAAACCATTATCGTAGAAGCAAAAAACAATATCATATCCCAGTCAATTGACTTTTTTGCATCATCCCATTTCCAAACACCGATGAAAGGAGTAAATGTTAATGTGGCCCCTAAGAGTCCAATTAAAGGTATGGAAATATGATGAAATTGCTGTGTGCTCCATAACAGTAAAGTCAAACCAATTATAATAATAACTTTCTTTTCAGCCGGACTGATTTTACCCAATTTATTAATTTGATCATCCAGTAAATCTATAAGTACCTTTTTGTCAACGTTTTCTGGTGGAAATATTAGTAGAAATACCCCCCATAGAATGACTGCAAATAAAATAATAGGAGGCGCAAAGTATATAATCCAGCTAATATAATTTAGATTCGTTGAAAAGTCATCTAGTATTCCATATGCATATATAGTGGAACTTGCTCCAGTCGCTACAAATGCTCCTGAAATTGCTGTAAGGTATGCAATCCCAATAAACAGTGATTTGGCTAGGTTATGTACACTTTTTATCTGCTTTAAACTTTTTAATAAGCTGTCAAAAACAGATGTTACTAAACTTCCTTTACCGACATTAGATGGAATCATAATAGATAAAACAAACATAAGCAAATAGGATAGAAGGATTAAAGCCTTTCCGGAACCCTTGGATAACTTTAGCATCATTAAAGAGAGTCTACTTGCTAATCCAGTTTTGATGAAAGCGTGTGAAATAATAAAAGTTGAAAATAGTAACCAAACGATTTCGGAACCAAAGTACGCGAGCGTTTCCTGATAACTAAAAAAGTGGAAAGATAGTATTAGTATTAATAGGATAGAACTATGGGCTAATGGAAAAACTCTTCCAATCCATAAAATTTGAATAATTACTAAGGTTACTAATGCCTTAACTTTTATATCAAAATGGAAATAATCAGGTATAAACAGCAAATATAGTAAAGTGGCTATTATAATCAAAATTTTTTTTTTCATTTAAGTACTCCTTTACTAGACAACTTCCTTCAAAAGCCTTATTGCCTAACAGAAGTTTCTACACTATTAAGAAAAGTGCAAGCGCCTTGAAAGACACGACAAGCATAAGCAGAGCGGTGCAGTGTGAGTGCTTTGCCCGCGCGTAAGCGAACTGCTTATCTTGTCGTGTCTAGGCGCTGGAACTAGACAGATAATCGCCAAAATTTTATACTTTCTTTGCTATCAAAGAAAAAGCCACCGAAGTGCGTAGGTGACTTTTTAAATTAATCCTCATGGAACTACTTTAGTTATTAATTTTTTTTCGTGCTTGCCGACTATATTTACCAGCGGAAGTACCAGCTATTTTTCCATAAACGGCACCAGACATTAATCCTGATCCACCAGGATAGTTGCCATAGAAAATACCTCCTACCATTTCACCTGCAGCAAATAGTCCGTCGATTTGATTATCATCTTTGTTTAATACATTGCCTTGCGTGTCTACATGAAGACCGCCAAATGAAAAGGTAATGCCACAAGTTACAGGAAATGCATAAAATGGGCCTTCTTCTACTTTTATAGCCCAGTTTGTTTTTGCTGGATTAATGCCCATGGTGCGTTTCCCGTCCTTTACTGCAGGGTTAAATTCTCCTTCTTGAACGGCATCGTTATACTCCTGGATTGTGCTTAGGAACTTCTCTTTGTCCACAGCTAATTGATCCACCAATTCATATAATGTGTCTGCTTGGAAGTAAGTCGCCTCTTTAAGATTATATTCATCTCTTAGCAGCGGTCTAACGTTAGCATCATAAATTTGATAAGCCACATGCTCTGGTTGTTTTAATATTTCCTTACCATATTTGGCATAAGTATAATTTCTGAAATCTGCACCCTCATCAACAAATCGTAGTCCATCTTTGTTTAACATAATACTTAATGGATAGGAATGCTTTTTAAATATATCCCCAGGTTGATTGAAATCCCCAACTTTAGGAGCATGATAATCTGTTCCAATGGAATGACAACCGCCCCATTCACCAAACTTTTGAGCTCCTGCCGCAAGTCCAATTTCCAAACCATCTCCAGTATTATACTCCGTTCCTCTGACAATAGCAGATTCCCATTCTTTACCCATATATTTTTTTCGCATCTCTTTATTTGCTTCAAAGCTACCACTCGCCAATACAACACTACTAGTATTTACTATGACTTTAACATTTCCATTTTCTAGTACGATACCTGTAACTTGGTCGCTTTCAGTAACTAATTTAATGGCGCGTGCATCATAACAAATATCAATTCCAAGTTCATCTATACGCTGGTATAGGGATCCCATTAAACCTATCCCCTTATTCTTTGTCTTAAGTGGTAATCCACCCCAAAAGTGTCTCTTTCCGTCCTCCTTAACAAAAGACTGGTTTCCTGCATTTAGCTCAAATTCTACGCCTTGTTCCTTCATCCAAACAATTGTCTCTAAGGATTTCTCTACTAATTGTTTTGCTAAATCTGGATCGCTTTTACCTTCTGTTACGCGCATTAAATCATTGTAATAGTCTTCCTTGTTATATTCAGGCATAACTATTTCTTCTGCTTCCTCATCAGTTAATTCGGGTATAACCTTTCTAATATTGTTAAAGTTATCATACGCAGTTCGTATTGCTCCATCTGTAAAATAGGAATTTCCGCCTCTTTTTTCTTTTGGTGCACGTTCAAGAACAAGCACCTTTCCCCCTTCTTCCGTACCAGCAATCGCCGCACAAAGTGCAGCATTTCCTGCGCCTACAACTACGATGTCATAATAAGATAAAAGCTCGTTTATATTTGCCAATATAACTCTCCCTTTCCAACTTCAAAAAAATACTGTATTAGGATTTACTTAATTTTCTTTTTTGGATCGTACGGACTAGTAATGGATAAAATAATGAAAGTGTAGTGACTATTATTAAACCAATAGCAATTGGAGTTTCAAAGAAGACACCAAAACTACCATTTGACGACAATACTGCCATGCGAAAATTTTGTTCCATATCTGCACCAACGATTATTGCTAATACTAGTGGTGCTATAGGGAAATCCATTACCTTCATAAGTAATCCAAAGTATCCAAAAATTAGTAACAAGAAAAAATCAATTGCACTGTAGCTCAATGTATACGTACCAATAAAAGCAAGCAATAAAATGATTGGATATAAAACTTTTGCAGGTGTATCAAGTATTTTAACCAGGAGGCCAACTAAAAGAATATTAATAATGACCAGTGCAATATTCCCGATAAACATACTATTAACCAAGGTCCAAACCATTTCTGGATTATTCTCAAATAACAAAGGACCAGGCCTAATTCCCAACATGATTAATGCACCGAGCATAACTGCTGTGGTTCCTGATCCCGGAATACCCATTGTTAAAAGCGGGATCATCGCACCAACAGAAGCAGCATTGTTCGCAGACTCCGGTGCAGCTAATCCTTCGACTGCACCTTCACCAAATTCATCTGGTTTTTTTGAGATTTGCTTTTCCGTGGTATAACTTATCATGGATGCAATGGAACCACCCGCTCCTGGTAAAACACCAATAATAAATCCAAGTGGCCCACTTCGTAGAATAGGCCATTTAGAGCGCCTCCACTGTTCCTTACTAAACCAAATCTTTCCAACTTCTTTCTTTTCTTTCTTCAACCTATCAATTGTCAAAAAGTTATACAGAACTTCGCCAATAGCATAAATTCCAATGATAACGATTAAAAAGTCAATTCCTTCACTTAAATGTGGTATACCGAATGTAAATCGGTAAACACCACTTTGTGTATCGATTCCAACAGTACTTAACAACAATCCAAGTAGCATCGCTAAAAAACCTTTGACCATCTTACCCATTGATAAAGATACGATTGCAGATAATGTCAGAAGCATTAACAAAAAATATTCTGCTGGTCCAAATTTCAGTGCAAAATCTGCTAGGGGTTTGGCTAATAGAATAAACCCTATAACAGCAATGATTCCTCCAATGAATGAAGCAACTGCGGAAATTGCCATCGCCTGACCAGCTTGGCCTTTTTGAGCCATTGGGTATCCATCAAAAGTAGCTGCAATAGCAGAACCATCACCTGGGGTATTTAACAAAATGGAGCTTCTCGATCCCCCATACATCGCCCCATAGTAAATGGCAGCCATCAGAATTAATGCACTGACTGGTTCCATTCCAAACGTTACAGGAATTAGGATAGCAACAGCTGTTGCTGGCCCTAATCCTGGTAACATTCCAACAATTGTCCCTAAAAAACCACCAATAATAATCCACATGATATTTATTGGTTCTAAAGAGGTCATCAAACCTTCCATAAATGTTTCCATTCCCATTTTTTAACCTCCTACGGTAAACTAACACCAAGCAACTCACTGAAGGCATACCACGAAATAAATGAAAATACTAATGCAACAATTATATTTGTTTTCCACTTTCTTATTCCATTTACTACAAATAGTAGTGCTCCAAGAAAAAGAACAGTTGCAATCAGAAAACCTATCGATTCAAAAATCAACGTGTACCCTATTCCTAATATAATTGTCATTCCAATTAATTTTGGCGTTCGACCAGTAAACATTTCCGTAATTTTTTCATTCTCTTTATTTAAATGCTTCAGCTCCTGAACTAAATAACCAATGCTAAATAGGAACAAAAGAATACTGATTCCAACCGGAAAGTATAACGGTCCATATGGATTACCTAAATTAGCCTTGGGCAAGTTTATAGCTCCAATAAATGAAACAATACTTAATATAATCAGAAATGCTGGCATGCCAATTTTAAATGCCTTCATAATATACTCCTCTCCATATAAGAAGTTCGGAAACTATTCCGCCAACCCTGAATCGTTAACTAATCCATCATACAATTCAGCTTGCTCATCTAAAAATTGCTTTGCTTCCTTACTATCTTTATAAAAGTCTTCCCAATCATTGTTTTCCAGTACTTCTGCCCATAAATCAGACTCAACCATTTTTCCAAGCTTTTTATCCCAAAAAGCAATTTCCTCTTCACTCATGTCTGGCGGTCCCATGACTCCTCTCCAATGTGGGAATTCCATGTTTACACCTTGTTCTTTATAGGTAGGCACTTCTTTTATATCATCTAACCTCTCACCTGAGGAAACAGCTAAAATATTGACCTTACCTGCTAAATGCTGATCTTTCACTTCAGAAAGTGATGTCGTAACAACATCAACATGATTTCCTAAAAGTGCGGTTACAACATCCCCACCACCTTCATAAACAAGAAAGTCGACTTGTGTCGGATCTACACCGTACTCGCGAGCTGCTTGTACAAAGGACAAATGGTCATCATTTCCTAATGCAGGTCCTACACCCACTTTAATGGAGCTCGGATCCTTCTTTAATTGTGTCATTAAGTCTTCTAAACTCTCATACTTTGAATCTGCTGGAACAGCTAACGATTGCCATTCTGTTGCTAAAATAGCAATAGGAGTAAAGTCTTTATAGCTAAGCTCACTTGACCCTAATAAATTATTTGTTAGCACTAAACTAGAATTAATTGCTAGATGATGAGCGTCTTTAGATTGTAAATACTTCCAACCTACTTCTCCTCCACCACCAGGTTTGTTGATTACATTAATATTTTGATCAACTAGTTCATTATCTGTTAATACCTTTTGAATAGAACGAGCGGTTAAATCCCATCCACCACCTGGTGATGCTGGTGCTATTACTTCAATGTTTTTTGATGGAAACTCTTTCCCACCAGATGCTGACTCCGAATTAGAACATGCAGCTAATAGTAATACCAAAAATAAAAATAAAACCATAATCTTCTTCATACAAATCCATCCTTCCATTTTTTAAAGATTCCGTCATCCAAAACCATAAAGTATTGAAATCTGATAACCATATCTTACTCCGTAGCGATTAATTATGTAAACGTTTCCAAAATACTGTTTTTTAAAAATTTAAAAACACTTTTGTTCATAAAGTTCATGATTAATTTAAAAATACTAAAACCGAGCATCCGCCCGGCTTTTGTGACATACATTTATATTTATTTTTCATTTACATAATACCTTCGCTCTGGCCGACCAACAATTCCATAAACACTTTCCGCTCGCACATGACCCACTCCTACTAAATATTCTAAATATCGCCTTGCGGTGGTGCGTGAAGCTCCCATTTTCTGGCCTACATTTTCGGATGTGAGCCCTTCAGCGTTTGCTTGGATTAACTCGATTACTTTTCCTAAAGTTAAGGAATCTATACCAGGGGGCAAACTTTGGGCTTTCTCTTTTGCACGATTTCCAAATAATTGTTCAAGTACCTCTTCATTTACCTCCACTGTCGATTCCATAAATCGATTCTTTTTTTTGTACTGCCCTAATGCTTGTTTAAATTGTTCCAATTGAACTGGTTTTATAAGGTATTGAAATACCCCATATTCTAAAGCCTTTTCTAAAAATGCCTTATCATTTGAAGCAGTTATCATAATTATATCTAGTCCATGATAATCCAATCTGATTTTATGCAAAAGATCTGTACCTAGCTGATCAGGCATATAAACATCAAGTAATAATAGATCCACTGAATGGTTTCCTAACAACTCCAATGTTTCGAATGCATTGATAGCCTTTCCTACCAGACGTACCCCACTTACTTTTTCTAAAAATGCCTCGTGAATTTGAGCAACTCGAAAGTCATCCTCTGCAATTACTACATTAATCATCCTGACCTTCATCCCCCTTTGTCCAAGCTTATCTTATTCAAATTTTTCGGAAGGAATACCGTAAAAATAGTCCCTTCATTACTTGAAGTATGAAGTTCAATTGAACCACCTAAACTCTCTATCTCTTCTTTTACGTTGGATAAACCATATCCCCTGTTTTTTCCTTTTTCAGAGAATCCTTTTTCAAAGAGATATGGTATAGCCTTTTCATGAATACCCTGACCATTGTCCGCTATCTCAAAAATGATGTCATTGCCAATATCAGTTGTAAAAAATGATATTCTTCCTGTCTTAACCTTGGAAACAGCATCAAAAGCATTATCAATCAAGTTACTAATAATAATGAGCAGTGGTAACAATTCAAACCGCTCCGGCAATTTAGATAATGAACTATCCGGATTAATAATGAATTCAGTTCTATTCTCAGATGCTTTTGCTAACTTCCCTAATAAAATAGCTTGAATCTTTTCATCTTTAATATGATTAAAAATTATGTCAGCATGTACTTCTTGAAACCTCGACTCTATCTTTATAAATTCCATCGCTTCGTCGTATTTACCAAGCTGAATAAGTCCGAGTAATACATATAATTTATTGGTAAATTCATGTGTCTGTGCTCTTAAATCCTCCGAGTATTGCTTTACTTCAGAGAGTGTATTTACCATCTTTTGAATTTCAGTTTTGTCTCTAAAACTAGCAACTGTTCCAATCTTTTGTGTTCCCTCTACTATCGGCTGAGAACTTACAATTATAGTTTTCCCATTGTGTTCAAGCTCCACGTTACTATTTTCATAACGAGATTGTAAAACATGAATCAAACGGGCTGAATGGAATACTTCAACCAGTGATTTTCCTTTTACATTTGTTTTAATATCTAGAAGTTGTTTCGCAGAATTGTTCATCATTGTAAAGTTTTCATTCGAGTCAATCGCCACTATTCCTTCTTTGATCGATTGTATGATAGCACTTCTCTCTCTGTACAAGGATGCAATCTCAATTGGTTCCAGCCCAAACGTATCCTTTCGTATACTTTTCGTAAGCATGACACCGCCAAATATACCGGCTAGGAGTACTCCAAATGATATAATTAAAATTTTCTTTGTATCGGTTGCGATATCATTCATTATTGCTTTCATTTTGTAAACTACTGTTACAGTTCCTTCAACTTTTCCGTATAATCCATAATCAATTTGTATGGGTGCAATACCTAGTAAAAGAGCATCCGCACCCTCGCCTGCATTAGTTGCATATGCACTTCCAAATACCAGTGCGCGATACTTCTTTTTACCACTGGATAACTGATCATAGATATTAGTTGGCACATTGGTCAAAAGATCGCCATCCCTGTTTTCAATGATAATAGCTGATACATTTACCTCTTCTGCCACATGGTCAGCAATTGACTGCACCTCTTTTGATTGATTGTTGTTAATAATTGCCCTTTGAACAACAGGCATATAAGATAAGGTTTTAGCTGTTTGAAGTGCAATACTCTCAGCTTTACTTATATCTTCATTGGATTCCAAAATAACAAAAGTCGTAGTTATCAACCCTACTATAAGTAGAATCAACGATATGATTAGTCCTAAAATTTTTACCTGTAATGACACATTAAGAAGGCGTTTCATGATATTCTCCATTATCTTTTTATTTAATGCAGGTTACATTGCTAATAATATCATAATAGCAACTATACTGAATATCTGAAAGTTTGAAAAATATAATATAAATTTTTTCATTAGAAAAGCTTAGGGCGCCTTGTTGCCGTATGACTGGACGGACCCGCATGGGATAAAGGAAACACGAAAAGCGTAAGCGATTAGGGACGTTCGACTAATGTCGGAACTGTTATCGTAAGGAGGTGCCGGAAAGGCGCTAGGCAATGGGCGCTGAAGCTGGACGTGACTGATGATGTACCTCACTTATCCACAGTGTTCCAAATTTATAATTTCCTAAGCAATCAAAAAAAGATTTCCCGCATTTTAATAGCGGGAAATCTTCTAAGTAACTCTATTTCTTCAACTTTGCCAACGCATCGGCTAATGCATTGTTCTTAAACCCATCATCATCATTTTTCTTCAAATATTTATTAACATCTTTCTTAGAAACTTTATGCTTTTTCTCTTGCTGTTTACGTTTATTAAAAGTAGACAATTTTTCACGGTGGCCGCATTTACACGTGAACATCTGTCCTTCGCCTTCTCCACGTAACTCAAGCCGCTTATGACAATTTGGGCACCTTGCATTAGTCCGTTTGGCAATGTTCTTTTTATGTCCGCAAGAGCGATCCTGACAAACAAGCATTCTTCCATTCTTATTATCAATTTCAAGCATCAACTTGCCACAATCCGGGCATTTGGTTCCTGTCATATTATCATGCTTGAATGACGCGTCTGTGCCTTTTACTTTTTGCACAACTTCTTTTGTATAGCCCTTCATTTCGGCAATAAATGCATCTTTTTTTAACTTACCATCGGCGATCAGACCAAGCTTTTGCTCCCACTGAGCAGTGAGTGCTGGTGAGCGTAAATCTTCTGGCACTAGGTCTAGTAACTGTTTACCTTTTGAGGTTAAAAATAGGTGTTTCCCTTTTTTATCCATATACTGCCCGTTAAAAAGCTTCTCAATAATATCTGCACGTGTTGCCACAGTTCCGAGACCACCTGTTTTCGTTATACTCCCCGCCAAATGCTTCTCTTCAGAACTCATATACCGAACTGGATTTTCCATGGCTTGCAATAACCCACCTTCCGTAAAACGCTCTGGTGGCTTTGTTTCGCCGTTCGTTTGGGAAACCCTTAGTTTATCAAAAGTCTCATCCTTCGATAGTTTTGGCAATGTTTGGTCTGCTTCTTCTTCATCGTCAAACCGATTATCATAGATTTCTTTCCAGCCTTGTTTGATCACACGTTTACCTTTTGCAGTGAACCTCTCTTCACCAATCTTCGCTTCTACTGATGTCTGCTCATATTCGTGCGGGTCAGACAAAACAGCAAGGAACCGCTTCACAACTAAATCGTAAATCTTTCGTTCCTTGTCATCTAAATCCTCCAAAACAACCGATTGTTCGGTGGGAATGATAGCATGATGATCCGAAACTTTCTCATTATCGACGACAGTTTTGGTAAGATTAAATTGACGTTTCAGCACATTGTTTGCAAATCTAGCATATTGATCAATACCACATGCTTTCACGCGGTCCTTCAATGTCGGGACAATATCCGTTGAAATTACCCGTGAATCGGTTCGTGGATAGGTTAATGCTTTATGTCGCTCATACAATTTTTGCATGATTGACAATGTTTGTTTTCCGGAAAAATTAAAAATACGGTTTGCGTCACGTTGTAGTTCGGTTAAATCATATAATTGAGCCGCAAACTTTTTCTTATGTGTCTTTTCAACCGAGACAATTGTTGCATTTTTGTTCTTTACTTTCTGCAAAATCGCGTCAGCCTTGTCTTTAGCAAACATGCGGCTATTATTTTTCACGTCTACCCAAGTGAATTTTACTCCTTTATCCGTAACCGCCTGGATACCATAAAACTGCTGTGGCTTAAATGCCTTGATCTCATTTTCACGTGCTTGAATCATAGCAAGTGTCGGCGTCTGAACGCGCCCTCCTGACAACTGGGCATTATGTTTTGTTGTCAGTGCACGAGTCGCATTCAACCCAACATACCAATCCGCTTCTGAGCGCGCGACTGCTGCATCATATAAGTTCTTATAACGATCACCGGGTTTTAGCTGTTTGAACCCATCTTTAATCGCCTTATCTGTTACAGATGAAATCCATAACCGCTTCACAGGTTTTTTCACGCGTGCTTTTTCCAAAATCCATCTGGCAACAAGTTCACCTTCACGTCCAGCATCTGTCGCGATAACAATCTCGCGTACATCGTTACGATTAAGCTGCGTTTTTACTGTATTAAACTGTTGAGCAGTTTTTTTCATCACAACAAGCTTTAAGTGTGGTGGAAGCATTGGTAAATCATCAAGCTTCCATGTTTTATATTTATCATCATATAGTTCTGGATCTGCGAGTGTAACTAAATGGCCAAGGGCCCAGGTAACAATATAAGAATTCCCTTCCATATAGCCATTTCCTTTTTTGGTACAATTCAGGACACGTGCGATATCACGTCCAACAGATGGTTTCTCTGCTAATACAACCGTTTTACTCATGTGAAAAATCCTTTCTGTAAAAAAACATCTATTCTTACTTTATCATAAAAGGCTGTCTATAACAGTTCTTGATACCCAAAAAACCTATCACATCAAATCGTGATTTCCATACAATATTCTAAAACAAATACAAGGGACTGATACAGAATGTTTTTTTATATGGGATTATTTCTTCTGATTATTGCAGTTAGTTTAGATGGTTTTGGTGTAGGAGTTACCTATGGTATGAGGAAAATTCGCGTCCCATTTTTTGCATTAATTATCATTATGCTCTGTTCTGGAATTATTGTATTGGTTTCCATGACAGTTGGAACATACCTCAGGACGTTCATTGAACCAGTGATAGCGGAGGGACTTGGTGGGGCAATTTTAATTGCAATTGGCTTTTATTGTCTACTAAATGTGGTACGCACCAAAATTAGTGATCAAACCTTCATGAAGAATCAAAATAAAATACTTGAGGCCAGCAGATTGGAAAAATACAGAAGTGTTCTAACCAAACCGCAACACGCGGATTTAGACCATTCTGGTTCGATTTCTGCAGCTGAAGCTCTATTGTTAGGTTCTGCTTTAGCGCTCGATGCATTTGGGGCAGGAATCGGAGCAGCTATGCTTGGTTACTCACCAATTGTAACTTCCATATTAATTGCATTGATGAGTGGATTATTTGTTTACAGCGGTATTCATGCAGGCATTTTCTTATCAAAGAATAAATCCATGCAAAAGGTGACATTGCTGCCACCTTTGTTTTTAATCGCACTTGGTATATTTAATATCTTTTAATCTCTCCCCCTATCCCAGGGCAACATCCAAAATCATCATAACAGTGAATCCCACCATAAGTGTTAAGGATGCCAAATCTTTGTTGCCCTCTTCATGGGAGCTTGGGATTACTTCTTCTACAACCACGAAAATCATGGCGCCAGCTGCAAAACTTAATGCATACGGGAGCATTGGTTCAATAAATGTAACCGCAAGCACACCAATTACAGCTGATATTGGCTCCACCAATCCAGAAAACTGCCCATACATAAAGCTTTTTCTCCGTGACATCCCATCACGTCTTAAAGGCATCGCTACTGCAACACCCTCTGGAAAGTTCTGAATACCAATCCCTATTGCGAGTGCCATTGCGCTTGCAATAGATGCAGTTTCAAACCCCGCTGCAACTGCACCAAAGGCAACACCAATTGCAAGACCCTCTGGAATATTATGCAACGTGATTGCCAAAACAAGTAATGTACTTCTTTTTTTCTTTTTTGGATTGATTCCTTCCGCATTGTCCATTTTCTGCCCTGGATGTAAATGGGGCAGAATTTTATCCACGCCCCAAAGGAAAAGTCCACCAAGCATAAAACCAATAGCAGCGGGAACCCAAATTGGTACCGGTCCACCTTCAGCCATCTCTAACGCAGGGGAAAGTAAGGACCAGAAGCTTGCTGCAATCATTACTCCACCGGCAAAACCAAGCATACTGTCCAGGAATTTCTGATTCATATTTTTTTGAGTAAAAACAAGTGCAGCCCCAAGCGCCGTCATTCCCCATGTAAACAATGTTGCCAATAAAGCCAAAATAATAGGATCTAAGCTCGCTAAATAATCAAACATATTTTCATCCGCTCCGTCTAAAGTAAAAAAGTACTTATTGTTCACCATACACAGAAAAGTTGCATTTGACAAACAATGAGACAGACTTTTTTATAATGCCTTTACCAAACCACCATCCACAAGTATCGATTGACCTGTAATATACGTGTTTGCGCCAGAAGCTAAAAATACAATTGCTCTTGCGAATTCATCAGGCTGGCCATAACGATTCATCGGTACTTGTTGTTCTGCATTTGCCTGGACCTCATTAACCGGAATGTCTAAATTAGCTGCTTTTCGCTGATTCAACTCACTGATCCGGTCTGTTTCAATTGTTCCTGGACCAACCGTATTGATTAAGATGTTATCCTCGCCCAATTCTTGTGATAAGCTTTTGGCTAACCCGACAATTCCTGGGCGCATCGTATTTGATAAAACCAAATTATCCAAGCTCTGTTTAATGGATGATGAAGCAACGTTGACGATATGTCCGTGCTTTTGTTTCTTCATGAAAGGAATCACTTCACGTGTCGTACGGATAAAGCTTAATAAGTTCAGCTCAAATGCATGGTACCAATCATCATCGCCCATATCTAAAAAATTCCCTGCAGGCGGTCCCCCCGCATTATTAATCAATACATCAATTGTTCCATTCCATTTCACAGCTTTTTCCACCATAGTCTTGATTGCATAAGGATCCTTCATGTCACACACAATATAATCAACATGCTCATTTAATGTTTCCTGTTTAATGGAGGTAACCGTTTGTTGTAATGATTCTTCGCTTCGACTTGCTAGAAGGACATGCGCTCCTTCACGTGCGAATTCCGTTGCAATAGCTCGGCCGAGTCCTTTACTTGCAGCTGTAACGATAATTGATTTGTCCTTTAAAAATAGGTCCATAGTTGCGTTCACCCCTTTTTGATTTATGTAATTATTATCCACTTCTAAATGAATTTTTACAATTCCATCGGCTTATGCTTTATTAGTAAAAACATGATAAAAATTAAACACAAATGATATAAAAGAAGCTCGACTATAGATATAGGCAAAAATTGAAGTATAAAAAGATAAGAGAATAGCTAAAAGTGCTGGAAGGATTTCAGATTGAAGCAATTTTTCAAGTGTAGTATGGAGAGGCTGACACTAAAGAAATTGAATACTTAAATCCGTATCGGATACGGATTTAAGTATGGTAGAACTTTTTCTTTTTTACATTCGGTGTTTCTTAATTTCCTGGTGGGCGATTCGTTCTATATTTATTTTGATTCTTCATATCGTTCAACTCTTCCTTGCTTTTGTTTTTTGTCTTTGTCTTGCCTTTTGCCATATAAAAAACCTCCTTTTCATTTAGCTTGCCTAATTACAATTAAAAAATGTAAGTTCCTGAATACCTCTATTGTCGGGAAAGATTGCCAGTTTTATAGCTTCGGTAGAAAAGGAATACATTTTATATCCCTTTATAACCTACTAGTTAAACCGGCTTAATTATAAAACATCATTGTTATTTTGCTGCGCTTCCTGCACCTGTTGACGTGTATCGTGCAGCTGTTCAGAAGCTTGCTGGAATTGTGGATTCTCTGTTGCTTCAGAGCCTGCTTGAGTCCGAGCACTTTGCAATTCCTCTTCCGCTTGTTGTAACTGCTCGTGTGCTTGTTGCAATAGTTGAGAATCTGAGCCTTGTGCCTGAAGAACAGCCTGCTGAGCCTCCTTTATTTGTTGACTGGCTTGTTGTAATTTCTGATGTAGGTTCTGTTCGACCATATAAGTCCCTCCAATATTTTTTTGATGAAAATCTATATATATTGTTCCTTAGATTTTTCGTATTATGTATTACTACTATCTTTCACTAAAAAAAACAGGTCTACAAAAATTCTGTAGACCAGCCTAAATTTCTTATTTATACCGTTTATGGATATTGTTTTGCTTATAGGTTCCACCCTCACCAAACTCAAACAGTTCCAGTGAAAGCGCCAAATAGCAATTTTCAAACAAATGGCTAAAGTGTTCCTGCATCATCTCGAATAAATGATCACATGCAGCTTTTTTTACTTCCGGTGTGCGACCTGGTGCAATTTTCAATGTCACATGAACAAATGCATCGTCCTCGCCAGTTCCATCTGCTACATAGTATTCGGTTAGCTTGATTGCACGAGAACGAATTGCTCCAGGTGAAAACGCGTTTCCCTCCGAAATCAATGATTCATTAATTTTTTTCAAAAATTGACCAATGTTTGCTTTGTGTTCAATATTATCTGTGTATTCAACTGTAACATGTGGCATTTTTGTACCTCCCCTTGTCTATTCACGCCCGCTGACCAGTTGCCTCCGCTTTTCATCTCGAAAAAACCTTGTCACCGACAATGGTGCTTTTCAATGATCCAATTCCTTCTATTTCGGTTTCTACTACGTCTCCTTCATATACATGAACAGTACCTTTTGGGGTTCCAGTTAAAATTATATCATTTTCACTTAATGTCATAAAACTGCTAAGGTACTCAATTAAATGTGGGATATCGAACACCATATCTTTCGTCGATCCATCCTGCTTCAGTTCCCCGTTCACATATGTACGAAGGCCAAGATTCATTGGATTTCCAATATCATCACGGTCAACATACCATGGGCCAAGCGGTGTCAATCCGTCTCTATTTTTCGCCCGTAAATTAGGGCGGTAATAGTTTTCAAGATAATCGCGAATAACATAATCATTTGCAATCGTATAACCTTTTACATAAGTATACGCGTCTTCTTTTTTTACATGACGTGCTGTTTTTCCAATCACGACAGCAAGTTCACATTCATAGTGCATGTGGGTGGCATCTTTGGGACGTCTTGTTTGTCCGTTATGCCCAACAACAGCGTTTGGTCCTTTTAAAAAAACAAGCGGTTCCTCTGGTGCCTTAAAACTAATTTCACTCGCATGGTCTGCATAGTTCAATCCAAGTACAAAAATTGTTCTTGCTTCAACTGGTGTCAGCCAAACCACGTCAGTCTCAGTGACAGTTCTTCCGTCTGCAAGCATTATCTTATCGTCCATTACTTCTGCATCATGGATTCCCCCAAAACAGGCGACACGTGCATGCTTCATCTATGGCCACCTCCTGGAACAAGATCTACTTCTTCCACAAATGTGTTTTCTAAAAATCCTACATCTGAAATCTCAATTCGAACGGAATCTCCTTTTTCAACGAGTGGAGCATGTTCTGGCACCCCGACAAGAAGCATATCACCTTTATATAAAGTCATGAAGTCGGTTACTTCTGACACTAATTGTGCAACAGACCGCACGAGATTTTTCGTATTATTTTCCTGCACAAGTTCCCCGTTCACATATACACGAACGTTTACATTGTCTGGATTTTGTACCGCATCACGGTCGATAATCCATGGACCAACAGGACAAAACCCATCACGTACTTTGTTTCGAATATCTGGTCGGTAAAAACTTTCATGTGGAATACTGACGTCATTAACAACCGTATAGCCTGCAATGTATTCCATCACATTTTCTTCTGACACATTCGTTGCAGTTTTTCCAAAAACAATCCCCAGTGCTGCACCGACTTGTACATCGTCTTCACCCTTAGGTATTGCGACAGCACTGTTATGGCAGTTTACCGTATTAGCTGGTTTGATGTACATAATTGGTTTTTGCGGCGCTGCATGATAAGGTTTTTCATGTAAAGCATCACCCATTAAATCTATCTGTCCCTGGAAGTTTAATAGTGTTCCATAAATCGTCCCTGATACAGGAGACTGCCAGGAAACATCACGATGGTGATAAGTCATGCCATTCCATTTAATCTTATCTGAAAAATCATGATCTATCTCATCAAATTGTGCAGATCCTGCAAATTTCACTTTTGCTTGCTTCACAAAATTCCTCCTTACACAGTTTCTGATTCAGTTTCCGTTGAACTTTTTTCAATATACGTTAACGTTTTACCCGAAAATCCAAATAAAATCGTTAAAATCGGTGATAACAGACAGAAGAAGGCAAATGGGAGATATGCTAAGGTCGATACACCTAATGTAGTGGTGATAAACACGCCACACACACTCCATGGAACGAGTGGATTGACAACTGTTCCAGCATCCTCTGCGACACGTGATAGATTTTTATTTGCAAGACCTACTTTGGCGAATCGAGATTGATATGCTTCACCTGTTAATAGAATCGACAAATATTGCTCCCCAATAAGAACGTTAATACCGATCGCTGTAAACGCAGCTGCTGCGATGACTGATCCAACTTTTTTCAGCATACTTTCGATTGACTCTAGTAATCGAGGAACAATCCCGAGCTTAAACAATAACCCACCAAGACTTAATGCAAGTAACACAATACCGATTGTGAACATCATGTTGCTTAGTCCTCCACGCGTTAACAACGCATCAATTTCTTCAATACCGGTTTCAGAAACATAGCCACCGAATAGTACGCCGAGCAAGTTTTTCAACGGAATGAATCCATTGATATATGCCATCACAATTGCACTCGCAGCCCCACCTGCTAATGTTAATAAAGCAGGTACTTTCATAATGGAAAAAATCACTAAAACCGCTACTGGAATTAATCCGTTATACCAAGTAACGAGCCCTGTATCGAGTAACCCTTGTTGAAATGTTTCCATTTTAGCAAAGCTTGTATCCGTAATTTCTGGTGAAATGATAGCAAAAATAAACAAGGTGATCACAAATGCAGGAATTGTGGTCCATGACATATTGCGAATATGGTCAAACAAATCCACCTTCAAAATAGAAGATGCCATATTGGTTGTATCAGATAATGGCGACATTTTATCCCCAAAAAACGCACCAGATACAATCGCACCCGCTGTTACTGCTAACGAAACATCCGCCGCAGTTGCGATTCCGATAAATGCAAGACCAGCAGTTGCAACAGTCGTTAAAGAGCTTCCTACACAAATTCCAACAACTGACGTCACAACAAGCACAATGCACAAGAAAAAGTTCGGTGTAACCAGCTCAAACCCTCCATAAATTAACGAAGGAATCGTTCCACCTATCATCCAGGCAGCTATCAAAATACCAATAAAGAAGAAAAGGAATACTGCCCCCATTCCTGCTTTTGCCCCTTCTGTAATTCCATCCTCAATTGTTTGATAAGATAAACGCTTCATCAGGCCATAAATGACTAAAAGAAGTAGCGCAAATACAAGTGGAATATGTGGTGCCGCTTCAAAATAAATGATTCCAAAACTAATTACAGCCAAAACCGCGATGGTCATCATCAACGCTTCGATTAATGATGGCTTTTGAACAGCTTTTATTCGGTACATAAGAAATTCTCCTTTGTGTGTATAATTGTCGAATGTTTATTTCCTAATATAGAGAGTTTCCGTAGCTGTTGATTCATTATTATTTTCCTTTTGTACCTCTAGCTTCATCGCCCAACGACTATTGGATTTCCTTTATCTCATACGGCTCAGTCCAATCCATACGTCGCTTAACGGGCGCTTATGCTTTTGTTAGGTGGTGTATGGATTGCCATATCTGCTAATCCATCCATCACCTCCACAATTCCCTCGTTCATACTTGGATGTGGGTAAGATGGAAAACGTAAATCCTCTTCTCGTGCCACCATTTCCAGTGCTGTCACACCTGTACTAACCAGTTCAACTGCTCCAGCACCGATCATATGAAAACCTAATAATAAATCCGTCTCTACATCTTTAATGACAGATACTATACCAGATTTTTCACCAGAAATCATTGCATAACTATTTCCACTTAACGATGTTTGACTTGTTTTAATCGAATAACCCTGATCAATTGCTTCTTTTTCTGTTAATCCTACTGTAGCGATTGGCGGTGTACTGTGAACGACTGTTGGTATAAACGTCAAATCCACCTCACTTTTCATACCACCTATTGTCTCAGCAGCAACCTTGCCTTGCTTAATCGCTTTGACTGCACTTGCCATACCATCTGTAGCATCACCCACAGCAAAAATAGTTGTGGCTGATGTTTTCATGGTATGGTCGGTTTGGATAAACCCATTGCTAGATAGCTTTATACCAATCCGTTTTGCACCTAATTCCTGAATATTTGCTTGTTTTTCTGTTGACACATAAACATGTGAGGCGGTAATTTTCTTTGTTTCCCCTTCTTTTAAAAGATTACTAGTAATTTCTTTTTCAGTCGGCTCCACACCATTAAGCTTATATCCTCGATGCACCTTGATTTTTTCCTTTTTCAACATACGCTTCAGCTCTTTATTAATAGAGCCATCAAATGGAAAATCAGCTCGTTCATCAAGAACGATTGTTACTTCACTACCAAGCTTTTTAAAACTAAACGCAACTTCAAGGGAAATATAGTCACTACCATAAACAATGAGTGAATCAGGAAGTTCCGTTAGTTGATAAACGGTTTCTGGAAGCAAAATTCGTTCATGTAACTTGTTGATTCCATCCGGGATAATTGACGTGCTTCCTGTCGCAATGATGGCATACTCAAACTCGTATACATCAAATTGGTGACCATTCGCAACCCCGATTTTATTTTCTGCAGTGAAATTGGCTTCCCCTTCGATGCGTTCAATCTTGTTCGCCTTGCATAATGATTCAACGCCACCCCGCAATCGTTCCACCGTTTTATCTTTGTAAGCAATTAGTGTTTCAAAATCAACAGTAGGTTCCACGGTTACAATTCCCATGTTGTTCATTGCTGGAATCTGGGCTAATTGCTTTGCTGCATGGGTAAAAACCTTAGACGGCACGCATCCTTGGTTCAAACAAACACCGCCAAGTGAAGCTTTTTCAATCAAAGTCACTGATTTACCTAGTTGTGCCGCGCGAATCGCCGCATTATAGCCACCAGGACCACCGCCGATAATGACCACGTCCCGCTTTTCTGCAAACTCTCCAACGACCATTTAGACCATCTCCAATAACAGCTTTTTTGGTTCTTCCATCAATTCGATGAAGCGGTTGGTAAATTCAACAGACTTCACTCCATCTGCAACACGATGATCGAAGGATAGTGACATCGTCATGATTTGGCGTATGGCAATTTCATCATTGTCCATGACAACCGGCATTTTTTTCGTCTTGTGAAATGCAATGATTGCGGTTTGTGATCCATTAATAATCGGTGTAGCACCAGTTCCACCAATTGGACCAACATTACTAATTGTAAATGTCCCATGCTTGAAGTCATTGGGAGTTAGTTTTCCATCCTGTGCTTTCTTCGTCAATGCTTTCATTTCGGTATTGATGTGGCGTATCGATTTTTTGTCCACATCTCTGAGTACTGGCACGACTAGTCCTTTTTCTGTGTTCGTTGCTAGCCCAATATGATAGCTTTTTGCTAACCGAATCATATTGTTTCGCTCATCAAGTTGTGCATTGAAAATTCGGTGTTCTTTCAGTGCAATTGTAATCGCCTTTAGGAAAAACGCGACAACTGAAATGTGTTCACCTTCTTGTTTCAACTCATTCCGAAATGCTAGAATATTAGTCAGATCCGCTTCATCAAAATGTGTCACGTGGGGAATGGTGGTAATAGCTTTCGTTAAATTGTCACCAATTTTCTTCCGTATGCCGGTGTACGGAATTGTATCTGATTCAGGCTCAGAATGTTGGTTGTGCTGCGTCTCTTCCATAGCTGTTTGATCACCATTAATGAATCGGTAAACATCCTCGTCAGTCACTCTGTCTGCTGGGCCTGTTCCGTTGATTTGTTCAATATCGATATCGTGATCACGCGCAATTTTTCGTGTGAAAGGCGCTGCTAAAATTCGCGTGTGTTTTTTAATCACTGCTTCTTTTGCAGATTTTTGTCCTGTTTCCATCGGCTCAACTGTTTGTTCTGGAGATTTTCCTTGCTGAGTACTATTTTCTTTCCCATCATCAATTTCGATAATAGGGGTTCCAACTGTTACAACCTCACCTGTACCAAAGTGGATTCTACTAATCTTCCCTGCCGCAGGAGAAGGAATTTCTGCTACCATTTTATCTGTTTGCAATTCAACAAGTGGTTGATCAACCGTAACCTCGTCCCCAATCTTTATGAAAAAATGAATGATCTCGCCTTCGTTCATTCCCTCACCAATATCATGAAATTTTACTTCAACCATTGTTTCACCTCCCTAAAACTCAACTACCTTTTTAATAGATTCGACAATGCGTGCAGGTGTTGGCAAATAATCATTTTCTATCGCAAATAATGGAATTGGAACATCAAAGCCTGTCACTCGCTCGATTGGTGACCGTAAGTATAAAAATGATGTATCATTAATCACAGAGATGATTTCTCCAGACACACCACCAGTTGCATGTGCTTCATGTACAATCACCACTCGACCTGTTTTCTGTACCGTTTCGGCGATAATATCTTTATCAAGTGGATAAAGTGTCCGGAGATCAATCACATCACATGAAATGTTTTTCTTCTCCACTTCTTCAGCTGCCTTCAAAGCAACTGGTACCATTGCACCCCATGCAAGGATAGATACATCTTCTCCTTCTTGAACACGAGTACCTTTTCCAAGTTCTACTGTATATTTTTCTGCTGGAACATTATTTCGTTCCCCGCGATATAGCCGCATCGGTTCTAAAAACAACACGGGATCAGGATCCTCAATTGCTGCAACCAACAGGCCTTTCGCATCATAAGCGTTAGACGGACAAACAACTTTAATACCTGGTAAATGTGTAAAAAGTGCCTCCACACTATCGGAATGAATTTCCGGTGAACGAACTCCAGCACCATACGGCGCACGTATTACCATTGGTAGACTGTAATGCCCCATTGTCCGGGTACGGGTTCTTGTCACATGTGTTGCTATTTGCTCAAAAGCTGGATAAATAAACCCTAGAAATTGAATTTCCACGATTGGCCGTAATCCATTTAGCGCCATTCCGACAGCAGCGCCCATAAAGCCTGCTTCACTTAATGGCGTATCCACTACACGTTTTTCACCGAACTGTTCCTGAAGGTCAACTGTTGCGCGGAATACACCGCCGTTTTTTCCGATGTCTTCACCTAAAATGAGAGTGTTTGTGTCTTCTGTTAACATAACTTTTAACCCGTCATGAACAGCTTGGATTAACGTTAACGCATTGGTTTTTTGTGTTGCTGCCATTAGGACCTGCCTCCTTTTAGCGCGTTGAAGCTTTTCTTTTGTTCTTCAATTGTCCAAGTCGGCTTTTCAAAAACATAATCGAACATGACATCTGCATTCGCCTTTTCATATGACTCCATGTCAACAACAGCTTTGTTTAATTCCTCATGAATGTCTTTTTTAATTGATTCAACCCATGACTCATCCCATATGTTTTGTTTCTTCATGAATTTTTCTAAGCGAAGTACAGGGTCACGTTCCTCGCGCGTGGCATCACTTGCCGCTTGATCACGATATTTAGATGGATCATCTGCAGTTGTATGGGCACCAAATCGCCATGTAACAGCCTCGATCAAAGTTGGCCCCTCTCCGTTACGCGCCCGTTCCAATGCTTCTTTCACAACAAAATTCACCGCAAACACATCTGTCCCATCAACTCGAAAACCCGGGATTCCATATGCTGCCGCTTTTTGTGCGATCGTTTCAGAATTCATTTGTTTTTTAATTGGAAGGGAAATAGCAAAACCGTTATTCTGATTAAAAAAAACAACCGGTGCCTTAAATACACTCGCTATATTTAATCCTTCATGAAAATCACCTTCAGATGTTGCGCCATCACCAAAGTAAGCAATGGCAGCGTTCTTAGTACCTTTATAAGTTTCCGCCATTGCTACACCAGTCGCATGCGGGAGATGCGTTGCAATTGGAATTGATGCTGGAAAAATATTTTTTGTAAGGGAAGGAACACAGCCTTCGATCCGGCCATTCCAGTAAAGGAGCAATCGATGCAAATCTGCGCCAAATGTTAACGTTGCTCCATGATCGCGATAAGTTGGAAAAAGCCAATCGTCTTCTTGTAGGGCTAGCGCGCTTCCAACCTGAGATCCTTCCTGCCCTTCAAACGGGACATATGTACCAATTCTACCCTGCCGCTGGAGCGCAATTCCTTTATGGTCATACGTTCTGATCCGTAGCATGTGGTAGTAATAGGACTTCGTTTGGTCTTCTGTTAAAATATCCTGATAGTCACCCGATGTTACTTCTCCGTTTTTATCTATTATTTGAAAGAGCGGATAGTTCGCTTCCATCTATTTCACACCTTTAATCATAAAGTTTTGTTTTTTTGTGGTTATTGCCCGATTTCCAATTCTATTCACGAATATTCCACTTAGGACGGCGATCTCGCGCGAAGAAATGACTGCGTGTACGTTGTTCTTCCAAACGCTTCTCACATTTACGATTTGCAGCTTCCTCTGTTGTAATCGAATCTAGTTCCGCTTCTTTATATATTTCCAGTAACGATGTATAAATTGCCTTTGTTTTTGCCAAGACACGATTTTTATTTGGACCATAAAGCTCATCGGCAACCTGAATCAATCCACCAGAATTCACAATATAGTCAGGCGCATACAAAATTCCTTTATCGTGCAGTATTTTTCCATGCTTTGCATCAAGCAATTGGTTATTTGCTGATCCGACTACTGCCTTTACTTGAAGTTGTTCAATTGTGTGATCATTAATAATTCCACCTAGCGCACATGGAATAAATATGTCCGCTCCAACACGGTAAATTTCTGCATTATCAACGACTTTCACCGTTCCATCTATTTGTGCAGCTTTTTCCTCCAATAATCCTAAAACTTCCTGATTAATGTCCGTTACATAAATTGAAGCACCGGCCTGCAGTAAATGTTCCGCAACCTTAAAGCCGACTTTTCCTAAGCCTTGTATTGCATAGGTTTTATCAGCTAATTGAGCACTTCCACTTAGAAATTGACTCGTTGCTTTTAACCCATAGATAACTCCCTGTGCAGTTGGTATGGATGAATCACCGCTGCCACCAAATGCTTCCGGTATACCATTAATGAAGTTTGTTTCTTTCATCGCATGAACAAAATCGTCCATTGTTGTTCCCATGTCTGTTCCGGTATAAAAACGTCCATTCAACGAATCGACATATTGACCAAAAGCACGGAATAATGCGGGTGACTTATCTGTTTTTGGATCACCAATAATCACTGCCTTTCCACCGCCAAAATCTAAATCAGCAGCAGCACACTTGTAGGTCATTCCCCGAGACAAACGGAGGACATCCTCGAGCGCCTCATCGACTGAATCATATGGGCGCATTCTTGTTCCGCCAAGCGCCGGACCAAGTGTTGTATTATGAACGGCAATAATCGCCTGTAAGCCTGATGCAGGGTCATTACAAAAGACAACCTGTTCATGACCAGCAATTTTTTGAAACATATCAGAATTCGCCGTCGACTTTTCAAGCTGTTGCTTCATCTTCCTTACCCCCAATAAATAAATCGAATCTAAACCGCTTTACTTCACTTTTTCACATGCCTGTAAGTTGTTGTATTTTCCGGAATAAAATGCTAGTGGCTCGCCATCTGTAATGCAGACATCTGTCACCTCGCCAATATACAGTGTATGGTCTCCTGCAATTACGGAGTTGTGCACATCACATGTCAAATTAGCAAGTGAATCTTTGATTGTAGGCATCCCATTAAACCAGTTAAAATCAATGGATCTATCTTCCTTAACTTGACCGGCAAAATAGGTAGACATATCTAATTGTTCACTATTTAATATACTTACCGCAAACTTGCCAGAATCCCTAATATATCTATTCAAATGTGCATGTTCACCAATGGAAATAAGTACTAAGGCTGGATCCAATGAAACCGACATGAATGCATTTGCTGTCATCCCTTTAACCTCATCACCAAGCTTTGTTGTGATAACAGTAACCCCAGTCGCAAATTTTCCCATTGCGGTTCGAAATGTACGATCATCCATCTGTTCCAACTCCCTTCTCCAAAACTAGCTGTCTCCCTGTCTATTAAATGACAAAAGTAGGTTTATGTTGTTTCAACTTTGCTGGCTTTTGTTCGACTTTCTTTCCCGTTATGACATCTAATACGGAAGAGGCTTCATTAAACCAGCAGTCCGGTGCCTCGTGTCCCCAGAATGTTTGACGCATTGGATCATTGATGTCCCAACGAATCGGCTTAAAATCTGGATCACTTGTTAAATAATCACCATTATATAGTTCAATTCGATGGCCATCAGGGTCACGTAAATAAAGGAAAAATGCATTTGAAAGACCATGTCGACCAGGTCCACGCTCAATACTTCCGCCGTAGCCCATTGATGCGAGCACATCACACGTATTAATAACCGCCAATGGATCCGGTAACCAAAAACCGATATGATGCAAACGTGGACCTACTCCATTCATAAACGCCTGATCATGTACAGTTTGTTTGCGATGGAGCCAGGTTGCCCAAACATCACCATCCTCAGTATCTGTATACTCTGAACAAGCAAAGCCAAGATCTTCTTGATAAAACGTTTGTGCTTTTTTAACATCTGGTACACTGCAGTTAAAATGATCAATCCGCTGCATTCGTGCTCCTTTATATAAATCATAGCGTTGCAATAAACGTTCAGCAGGTTCGATTTCTGCAAAAAATTCTAAAGGCAACCCTGAACAATCTTGCACTCTTAGTGTCCGACCAATTGCATGTTGTTCGCCTTTATCCATCCATTTGGTCTCGTATCCTTTTTCCTCAAACAATTTTGATAACGCTTTCAAATCATTGTCAGAAGAAACCTTGTATCCTAAAACCTCCACATTTGGTTCTGAAGACTTTTTCAAAACAAGGCTATGATGGGTATGTTCTTCTAGACCACGGAGATAGATGTGGTCTGAATCTGATTCTGTTTCAATAAACCCAAGTGCATCCACATAAAATTTCCGTGAAACCGCAAGATCTGTCACATGTAAAATTGCTCGTGCACAACGGATAATAGAAAAGTCCATCGATATTCCCCCTAGTTTTTCATTTATACTTCAACACCAGCTGATTTCCCTAAAAATTCATAGACGAATTTTTTATAGGATTCTTTTTCATACTCATCAAAATAAGACATCCCCATTTTAATTGGATCACCAAAGAAATAGTATTCATAGTGCGCTTGCCTTGCACCGAACGCACTCATGGTTACATCCCATGCTAGACGGAATAATTGTACACGTTCTTCACCTTCTAAATTTTTGCCTTGTAAACCACTTTTAATAATTGGCCCAATTTCTTCGTTCATAAAGTCGTCATGTGTTGGAATCCCCATCAAACCTGATGCGCCCAAGATACGGATGATTTCTACTAATCTCGGATAAATCCTTGGATACCAGTTACGAGCTGCATTTAATGCATCAAAGTCTGGAGTCATCGTGCCAGATTCATCTATTTTCGCATTGTGTTCTGCACGGTATAAATGAGACTTCATTGTTTCTAGTGCAAGGATAATTTCTGATCCTTTATCTTTAACATGCTGGAATTGATCAATTCCGATGGCATCCATCATGTTTAACGCAACACCTAAAATGAACTCGGTCTTTACGATATTTTTCGCAACAACCTGATGAGTCATGTGAACTACTGCATTTGTTTCGCGAAACGTACGGTTACAAACAGAAGAGTTACCGCAAACAAAAACACGCGACCAAGGGACAAATACATTTTCAAAGGAGACAATCGCATCACTTTCTTCAAAGCGTGAACCTAGTGGGTGATCCCATTCGTTTTTGCCATAATCAAACGATTCACGGCAGATAAACTTTAATCCTTTCGTATTATTTGGAATCGCAAATGCTAATGAGTATGGATCATCTTCTTCCCCAGCCTTTTTAACGGTTGATGGAAATACGAGGATTTCATCGGTGATCCCACCCTGTGTAGCAAGTAAACGAATACCGTTTACAATAATGCCATCTTCCTGTTCCTCAACAAGTTGCAATGCCACATTGCCATCCTTCAGCTCAGACTGCATCTTCGCACGGTTCACCTGTGGGTGTATTAATGTATGTGTAAGGCTAATATCATTTTCTCTAGCATACTCGTAATAATTTCTAGCATTTTCTGCAAAACGTGGATCCGCCTCTGCGAACAATCCGTTATTCATACCCATCGCCATAACTTCCGCGTTCAAGTAATCTGGCGAACGTCCCATCATACCACCGGACGTACGAGCCCACTCCTGCATCGCATCACGGCGCATGATTAAATCATCAATTGTTGTTGGTTGTAAGAAAGTCATCCCTACCTGATCTCCACTGGTTGGTGATGTGTAAAGCATAGAATCCTTTTTTTCATATTGTAAATCATAGAGGTGTGCCATTGATTTAATCACATTTTTAAATGCAGCGTGTGTCGTTACATCCTCAACACGCTCTCCGTGAATATAAACATTGTTTTTCGCGTTTTTCAATCGGTCAATATATTCTCGACCTGTTTTTGCTGGCATAGTTTTGCCTCCTTTAATTTCTATTCTTTCTTCCCAAACTCCGGTATATGATGTTCTCCAATTGCAACATGGATTGCTTTTGGTTCCGTATAGAATTCTAAAATCGCAAAATGACCGCCTTCACGTCCCATTCCACTCGCCTTCATGCCGCCAAATGGAATCCGTAAGTCACGAACATTTTGTGCATTAATCCAAAGCATGCCAGAATCAACTGCCTGTGCGACACGATGTCCACGCTTGATGTCGTTTGTCCAAACATATCCAGCTAAACCGTAATCCACATCATTTGCCATCTGAACGACTTCTTCTTCTGTTTCAAATTCGATGACAGCCATTACCGGTCCAAAAACTTCTTCCTGACAAACGCGCATGTTATTTTTGGCTTCCAGTAACACGGTTGGTGGGACAAAATTGCCTGCTTTCACACCCTCAGGAACGGCTCCTTGTAAGACCTCACAACCTTCTTTTTTAGCAAGGTCAATATACCCGGTTACTTTATCAAAATGTCCCTTATTAATAAGTGGCCCAAGCTGTGTTCCTGTGTCCATTGGATTGCCAATTGTTATGTTTTGAATACGCTCTTTTAATGCTTTTACGAAGCGTTCCTTCATATTTTTGTGAAGAAAGACCCGTGAGTTTGCGGTACAACGCTCACCATTGAATGAAAAGATCCCCCACACAGCTGCATCCAATGCACGATCAAAATCGGCATCCTCGAACACGATAAGTGGTGATTTCCCCCCAAGCTCCATCGATGTTTTCTTCAGTGAATCTGCACTGTTTTTAATAATCGTTTTCCCTGTTACCGTTTCACCTGTAAATGAAATCGCTTTCACTTTATAGCTTTTAACAAGCGCATCTCCTGCTGTTTCACCATATCCGTGAACGACGTTAAATGCGCCTTTTGGCAATCCTGCTTTGTCGATAATTTGGGCGAGCTTGTTCGCTGATAGAGGTGATAATTCTGCAGGCTTTAAAATAACCGTATTACCCGTTGCAAGTGCAGGCGCTACCTTCCACGTCGTCAGCATAAACGGAGCGTTCCAGGGTGTAATTAAACCGACAGCTCCAAGTGGCTTATAGACTGTATAATTGATAAACTCATCATCCACCGCATATGCGTCACCATGCATACGTGATTGCACCATTCGAGAATAGAAACGGAAATTCTCTGCTGCACGGGCAATCATTTTGCGTGTCTGACTAATCGGAAGCCCGGAGTCAAGCGACTCTAGTATCGCAATCTCTTCCACTTCTTCATCAATCAAATCAGCTATTCGATCAATGTATGCCATACGTTCTTTTTGTTTCATATTTCCCCATGGTCCTATTTGAAAAGCATCATCCGCAGCTTTCACAGCCGTTTTAATATCTGCTTTCCCGCCACTAGCTACACGGTTCGTGATTTCATTTGTAAATGGGTTCATGTTATCGAAGTATTCCGAATTATGAGCCTCTACAAATTCACCATTGATGTAATGTTTTACATCATCTACTTTTTTGTGCTCCAAAAAGTTCACCTGCTTTTATAGTAATTTATATATTTTTAACGTTTCTCGAATCTCATTTTGCACAACTTCTGATGGTATATCAAGTGGCTTGCGCAATACGGGTTTAATTTTGCCCATCATACCGAGTGCCACCTTCACTGGCGCAGGATTTGTATCACGAAATAACACATCATTCAGTGACATCAGCGAATAATGCAGGTCTTGTGTACCTTTCACATCGCCTGCTTCCCATTTGTTATACAGGTCAGCAACTTCTTTTGGTGCAACGTTCGCTGTCGCACTAATATGGCCAGCGCCACCAATCGCAAGCATCGGGTAACAAAGTACCTCTATACCTGAATAAAGATTGAAATCACGTCCAGCTTTTAACAACACTTTATTTACATGCTCAAAGTCCTTATTTGCTTCTTTTACACCAATAATATTAGAGCAGTCCTCAGCCAGCCGAGCAATCGTGTCAGCTTCTAAGTTCACCGCTGTACGGCCAGGGATATTGTATAAAATAATTGGGATATCAACAGAATCAGCTACCGTTTTAAAATGCTTATATAAGGCATGCTGGTTAGGTTTATTATAATAAGGAACAATAACCATCGCGCCATCTGCACCCATTTCCTGAGCATCATTTGTCATGCGCATTGTTTCTTGATGATTGGTTGAACCAGTTCCTGGAATAAACGGAACTCTACCGTTAACTGTTTTACATGCCGCTTCCATTACCTTTACGCGTTCTTCTACAGACATCGAGCTTGGTTCGCCAGATGTACCAGTAACCGAAATCCCATGACTACCTTGTTCAATATGCCAGTTAATTAACTCCTTGAATTTATCAAAATCAATACTTTCATCCTCGTTAAACGGTGTAATGACTGGAGAAATCGATCCCCTGAACCGCTTCTTAGCTTCTTCATACGCCATTGCTTTTGTCCTCCCGTTTTACTAAATTAAATAACTACCAATTTTCTGAACAATTAAATCGTATATGATTTCAAATATGATGTCAATGCTGGTAAAATTCGGTTTTCATGGAAAACGTTGAGCCACTTAAGTTACGTCCATATAAAAAAATATCAGATTATGGAAACGCTTTCTTTTTGAATGCAAAAAAACTCTGTTTTGGTATGAAAAATCCAAAACAAAGTTTTTATGTATCACTCATTTCTAATTGTTTTAATCGCCTTCGCTCAAAATCCTCCGCTGTTCTTATTTTATGCATTCGTGCTAAGTTTTCTATATCTGAAAAAGCCGCTTTATTTTCAAGCATATCAATTAGCTCTTCATGCTCTTCGATCGACTTTTTTACACGTACTGAATACAATGTAGACCCAATTCCGCGAATTGAATCCAATCTGGACCATGTATCCTTGATTGATTCCACTAAAAATGGATTATTGCACGCTTCACATATAATTTGATGAAACTCGGCATTCAATTTTCCATACTGTAAAATGTCAAACTCCTCTAGGGCCTCCTCCATCAATTTATTTTTTTCCCGTAACCGTATCCTTTTTTCTTTTGGAAAGTCCGCACCTGTCATTGCTGTGGCATATCCTTCTAGCACCGCTAAAACACGTAATGTATCCGAATACGCTGTTTCATTCACCTCTGCAACAACGGGACCAACATTTTGCTTATAGTATATCAACCGCTCCGATTCAAGCTGTCGAATGGCTTCCCGAACCGGAATCGAACTTGATTTTAACTCCTTCGCCAACTGGTCAATCACAATCCGTTGTCCCGGCACAAAAACCCTCTCAATAATTCTTGCCTTAATTACCCGATATGCTTTTTGTTGCTTGTTTTCTTTTATCATAATAGTCTAATAATATATGATTTGATATATGACGTCAACTGGTTTTCCTCTTTAAATAATTTATACAATAAAATTCAATAAAACGGTCACGGTTAAAACGCTAACTAGTGTTGTTACCAAGGTAATGCTTGAAACGATATCAGGTTCCGTATCAAATTCAATCGCATACATCGTAGTCGTCGCAGCGCTTGGCATAGCAGCTACAATTAACAGAACGGAACCGATTAATGCATCCACATCAAACGCTGTGATAAACAATACCGCTAGAACTGGTGAGACTATCATTCGAACCACTATTGCAGAAGTTAAAATCTGCCAGTTAAATTTGAGCGAAGTGATTGATGCTAACTGCATCCCAAGCATCACCATCATTAGTGGAATAGCCGCACTCCCCACCATTGACAAAGTGGAATAAACAGGATCCGGAATCTCCCAGGGAATTTTTTGAAAAATAAATGCAAATACTGCTGCATACGTGGCAGGCATTTTGAAAATGGTCTTCAATGCTCGCGGAATTCCACTCTTGCTTCTTGAAGCATAATACACACCAAAAAAGTTCATCACCAACGATTGCAAAACCATAAAGAAAATTGCGTATGGAAGAGCCATGTCTCCAACGCTATACAGAATTACAGGTACACCATAATTTCCACCGTTCATAAATGCTGTCGTCAATATGGTTGCACTTTCAACCGATTGATTCCATTTAAAAATACGGGCCAAAACTTTATTAATTACAATCATCATAAATAACAAGAAGAAAGCAAATACAATAATAATTGTAAACCCTTGATTATACTCCGCTTCATATAGCGACGTAAATACAAGTGCTGGTAAAAAGATATAAATAGATACCGTAGCAATCGACTTCACATCTAATACTCGTATCCGCTGCAATAGAAATCCTACTCCAAATACAGCTATAATTGGCAATACAACCTCAAAAAATAAACCCATACTGACATCTCCAATACCTAAATATAGATAAGTGTATCACACAGTACCTAGCCCCCATTCATTTTCGGGTCGTTCCAGGCATCATTCGAAATTTGTCGATTAGAAAACTTGGCTTATCGCTATGTTTTAATAGCAAAAGGCTTAGATCAGTACAAAAATCAAAACCCATACAATGGCTATTCTTACTGCCATTGTATGGGTTCATATAACAAATTAGTCGTTTGGACGTTCTTTTAATTCTTCACCATTTTTACCTTCAAAACGAAGTCCCCATCCGGTAATTGCTGCAATTAGCATAATGACCACTAGGAACCAGCCTTGAAATACATATGGAAATACCTCGGTTGGAGATACAACTGGTAACCATTCGTATGTTTCTTGCATTAATTTAATGGTCGACCAACCTAATAATACTGGTGCCCCCCATGGGAAAATATAGCCCAGTGCAGATGTTACCGCGTCAAGCATGTTTGCCCTGCGATAACGATGAATCTTATATTTGCTGCCTAATTCTTTTACAAACGGTGCAGCTGCAATTTCGGCCGCTGTATTAATGGTTATGGCACTGTTGAGTAACGCAACAATACTCCAGATAGCAAGCTCTGCGCGGCGAACAGAGTTTTTAATCCATTTAATCATACCGCCAGTAATGGCTTCCATCGTTCCACCTAGCTTCAATAAATGCGCAGACGCAACAATGAGCAAAATTAATATTGCCATATTCATATAGCCCATTACACCCTCAACTAAGGCGCCTGTAATTACCGTTTCAGAATCAGGGTCGAAACTGATAATTTCAGAAAACGCTCCTAAATTCATAAAAACGATAATTGGAATCGCCGCTAAAATCCCCCACGTTAAGGATGTAACCAAATGCTGTCCGGTTAAAGCTAAAATAAGTACAATTGCAAATGGAACTAGCATAATCAGGCCAGCAGGTTCGTTCGCATTCATCAGTGCGTCAGCTGATTCGGCTCCCGGGATACTTCCGCCACCACCGAAAATAGCAAACAAAATGGTACTTGGTATCGCCGCCATAATAGAATATTTAAACCGACTGCGCACAACTCCAGGCACATCGGCTTCCTGTGTAGTAGCCGAAACAATTGTTGTATCGGAAACTGGTGCTAGGTTATCTCCAAATACAGCACCAGCCAAGATTGCTGCGAACATAAAAACAGGATCCGCACCCACTGCCACTCCTGCTGGATACATTAATGTACAGAATGCTACCGTTGTTCCATAGCCTGTTCCAACTGCAGTTGAAAAGGTTGCTGCAAGTAAGAATGTCAATGCCACAAATAGTCCACCTGTAACACCAGTGACACCACCAATCCACACGAGTCCTTCTACAAGTCCTCCAACCTGTAAAATTTGGGCAAACATTCCCGCATAAAACCATGCAACAATTGCTACAACTCCAACAGGTTGTGCCAACCCATCAAATAATCCTTGTGCATAGTCTCCCCATTTACTTTTACTAAAAAACAGTCCAAGTGTAACTCCGATTAACGCACCCATTACAAGACCTATCTCAGATGAAAGCTTCATTACACTCGTTGTAATAGCCCAAACAACGAAAAATATTAATGGAACTGCTGCTCCAAATGCTCCTAATCTGAAATCCAGCTTTTGAATACGCTTACTTCCTTCTGTACGCGCCAACTCTTCCTCATCAGATGTCATCTTTTTCTCCTCCTCATTCTCGGCACTGACGCCACTCAAAATTTGTAGTTTGTAGAATGTATGCTGCAAGTTAAAATAAAAACAGCCACCAAATAGATGACTGTTCACTTTATCTTTCTATTATAATTCTATCATAAATTATAGATATTAGAAATTAGGGATTACCTATTTATTTGCAAAAAACGCCTCTGCTTTATCCAAAAACTTTTCCTGATCAGGCGCTAAGTCATATTCTTCCTCAATTGCATCGACTGGGCAAACTGCTTTACACGCACCACAATCAATACAAATGTCTGGGTCTATGTAAAATTGATCCTTGCCTTCTTCAATGCAATCCACAGGACATACACTGACACATTCTGCCGATTTTTCCGGGCCACATGGGTCCAATATTACAAAAGCCACAACTTTCCCTCCTTAAAAATCCTACCTGACTCTATTAAATAATAGAAAGGACACAAATTTCAAGTGCCCTGCTTATTTTTGAAAATATAAATGATAATGCAATGAACATCCAGGATTAAATGCAGCATAGCAAATTGGGCAAACTGAATCACAATCCAAATATTCCTGAATGGTAAGTTCTGTCCCACACGATCCACACAACACAGCAAACTGATCAAACCTGTAGCTGGGCCATACCTGCAAACTTCCACAACCATATTCATCGTGGCATTTGTAACAAGGATAATACTTTCCACAACAATAAAATTTTATCGCTATTCGATCTTGTTCCTTATGGTAATGCTTACAACGTGTTTCATTATCAATTGCACCGATAACGTTCATCGAAACCCCTCCATCTTTAGGATAAATTAGCATAGGTCATCTTTGCAACTTATAGAGGATATTCAAAAAGTCACCAAATGATAAGGAGACCACTGAAAAAGTTAAATATAGTACAAAATATATGGCTTCGAATATACTACGCGCACCTTAGGCGAGTGTCGAGTTTTTAACACACACACCTAGAGTCAAGTATGATGAACTTGACATTTATTAGTAAAAGTGTATAATAAAGTAGTTAGATTTTGTAATATATTAAAGTTAAGATATTTTGGCATTCTACGCAATATATTTTTTAGAACACTTATTCACACTGGCGCGACTAAGGGGTCGCAAGGACGTAAAAGCAGGTAGGGTTTACGTTGCTTAAGTTAGTGGAACAATTACCGCGGTAATGAAAGCAATGCACTTTCAATGGAAATTATTCTCCCTGTAAAAGAGGGATGGAAAATAAATCAAGACTTTTATGTTACGTTATGAATCGGAGGGGTACTCTTACTATGAGGGTGCCCCTTTTCCAATACATATACAAACACACGTATCTTTTCAGTGGCGTATGGACTCTACTGACCTGTGCAAAATAGAGAAAAGACAAGAAAACAGAAGGAAGGTAAAATGATGAGCGACTTAACTATTGGGACAATTCAAAGCTTGAATGTACTTCGAAAAATTGATACCGGATATGTATTGCATAAAGACATGTCAGAAGTACTGTTACACCACAACGAAACCTCAGAAGAATTAGAAGAAAATCAAGAAATTGACGTTTTTTTATATACCGACAAAAAGGGCCAGATAATTGCAACAGCAAAGCTTCCAACTATAGAGCGGGATGTATTTGGTTGGGCAGAGGTTGTTGAGGTCGTTAAAAACCTTGGCGTTTTCGTTAACATTGGGACAACAAAAGAAATGCTTGTATCTACAGACGATTTACCTTTGTATGAGGCTGTTTGGCCTGTAGTTGGAGACAAGCTGTACGTTACACTCGGTACCGATCGAAAAGGACGCCTGCTTGCACTTCCTGGGTCAGAGGGAATCCTTGAAATTGAATGTGTAGACGCACCTGTAGAAGTATTAAATCAAACATTAAACGGACGTGTTTATCGAACAAGTAGAGAAGGTACAGTTATTCTCACGGAAGAAAACTATCGCGGATTTATTCACCACACCGAACGAAAGACGGAACCACGACTCGGCGAATGGGTCGCAGCCCGTGTCATTGAAGTGAAAGCAGACGCTAGCCTAAACATGTCACTGCGTCCATTGAAACAACACAGCATGATTGATGATGCAGATGCTGTCCTTTTTCAGCTGGAGGAAAATAATGGTGTCATTCCATTCAGCGATAAAAGCGATCCAGACGATATTTCAGGAACATTTAACATAAGTAAATCAGCTTTCAAACGCGCTCTAGGCAAGTTAATGAAAGAAGGAAAAATCGAACAAACTGATGGCAAGACTTACCTTAAATAGTAATCTCGCAACACCTGTCTAAGTGCAGGTGTTTTTATTTTGACTTTATTCTTACATACGAAACCCGTCACTTTAGCGAGTGAGTTTATCAGGATTTTTTTAATTTTATCAGGATTTCCAATCATTTATCGGGATAATTTAAATTTTATCAGGTTTTTTCAACTATTCGACCTCTTCAATCATCCCACACATTGAATAGTTATCACTGACCTGTTGCATAGTACTAAAACGTAAGCTTCAACTCTTGACTATTTATAGCCTATAAATTAAGATGTTAAAGGCATTAATTCATATAAGTGTACTTGGAATTAACATAAAGGAGGAAATAATCATGAAAAAAGGAATCTTAAGCACGTTTATTGCACTAATCTTTATCCTTTTTCTTGCTGCTTGTGGCTCAAATGAAGAAAATACGGGCAATGGTGACAGCAGTTCAGAATCAGATAGCAAAAATTTGTATGAAAGCATCCAGGAGAAAGGTGAAATTCTTATCGGAACAGAAGGTACCTATCCACCGTTTACTTTCCATAATGAAGAAGGCGACCTTACCGGTTTTGACGTAGAAATTGCTCGCGAGATGGCCGATCGTATTGGCGTAGAAGCTGTTTTTAAAGAAACAAAGTGGGATTCCATGTTTGCAGGATTAAATTCAGAGCGTTTTGATGTAATTGCGAACCAAGTTGGTATGACACCAGAACGTTTGGAAAAATATGCGTTCTCAGATCCATACATTCAATCATCTGCAGTACTTGTAACACATAAGGACAACACTGAAATTAAAAGCTTTGAAGATATTAAAGGCGTCGCGTCTGCACAATCATTAACCAGTAACTATGCAGATATCGCAAAAAAATATGGTGCCGATATAACTTCTGTTGATGGGTTTAAAGAGGCAATGCAACTGATCTCATCTAAACGTGTCAAAGCAACAATTAATGATCGTTTATCTGTTTTAGACTTTTTGAACACACAAAAAGATGCACCAGTTAAAATTGTTGACCGCGCAGATGATGCATCCCAAAATGCACTTGCATTCCGTAAGGGCAGTGACGAATTGATTAAGGCTGTCAATAAGGCACTGGCTGACATGAAAGAAGATGGCACTTACCTAGAAATTTCGAAAAAATGGTTTGGCGAAGATGTATCTAAATAATATTTTCACAAGTCCAGAAATGCAACAGGAATACCTAGATATCTTTATAAGCTCCCTTTGGCCTTTGATCCAGGGAGCTTTAATCTATACTATTCCGTTAGCCTTAATCACATTTGTTATTGGACTCATTCTAGCTGTATTAACTGCACTAGCACGCTTGTCAGGCATCAAACCGTTAGAATGGATTGCCCGTTTTTATGTCTCCATTTTAAGAGGAACGCCTCTACTTGTGCAATTATTTATTATATTTTTCGGTTTGCCAAGTATCGGTATTACCATTGATTCCTTTACTGCTGCAATCATAGGATTTTCTTTAAGCGTTGGGGCATATGGTTCTGAAATCATCCGTGCAGCCCTTTTGTCTATTCCAAAAGGGCAGTGGGAGGCTGGGTTTTCTATCAGCATGACGTATACGCAGGCATTACGACGCGTCATTTTGCCACAGGCAACCCGTGTTTCTATACCACCGTTATCCAATTCGTTTATTAGCCTGGTAAAAGATACATCGCTTGCGTCTACGATAATCGTGGCGGAAATGTTTCGCAAAGCACAGGAAATCGCTGCCCAAAACTATGAATTTTTGCTTGTCTATTCAGAAGCAGCGCTAATTTATTGGGTGATATGTATGGTTCTCTCTTTTGCCCAAGGACGAATCGAACGAAAATTAGATCGCTATATCGCAAAATAGGAGGTTATCATGTTATCTGTTACTGATTTACACATTCAATTTGGCGAACTGGAGGTACTAAAAGGACTTGATTTAAGCCTTGAAAAAGGAAAAGTCATTGTCATGATTGGTCCTTCAGGGTCAGGGAAAACTACTTTTCTTCGCTGCTTAAATGCATTAGAAACACCGAATAAAGGAATTATCACGATCAACAATAAAAAGGTAGATTTTCAGACCAACACGAAAAAAAGAGAAATACGAGAATTGCGGAAACAGACAGGTATGGTTTTTCAAACACACAACCTATTTCCTCATTTCACTGCTACGGAAAACGTGATGGAAGGACTCGTTACGGTTAAAAAAATGAAAAAAGGCCAAGCACGAAAAATAGCCCATGAACTTTTGACTAAAGTAGGACTAGGTGAAAAAATTGACGTGTATCCTTACCAACTATCAGGTGGACAACAACAACGTGTCGGAATTGCGCGTGCACTAGCAATGGATCCACAGCTTATTTTATTCGACGAACCTACATCTGCACTAGACCCAGAGCTAGTTGGTGAGGTTCTAAAGGTCATGCAGGATTTGGCTGAAGAAGGTATGACCATGGTAGTTGTCAGTCATGAAATGAAATTTGCTAAAGAAGCGGCTGATGAGGTACTATTCATGGATGACGGTGTAATTATAGAACGAGGAAAACCAAACGACATATTCGATAACCCAAAACAAGATAGAACGAAGCAATTTTTAAACAAACTGCAATAATAGGCTGACTATAGGTTAGCCTTTTTTTGCGGAATTATATGATATGATACACTCATACAAAAAGGGAGGATAACATGTTCTCACCACTTGCTAAAGAATTTTATCACCAACCAACACTTGACCTTGCAAAAGCACTACTCGGATGCATACTTATCAAAGAAACACCAGAAGGTACAGCATCTGGTATTATAGTGGAAACAGAGGCATACATGGGACCAGATGACCGAGCAGCACACAGCTTTGGCAATCGGCGCACCAAACGTACCGAGATTATGTTTGGCGAACCTGGTAACACGTATACGTATTCCATGCATACACATTGCCTTGTTAACGTAGTCAGTGGCGTGGTCGATCGACCTGAAGCAATACTGATTAGAGCGGTTGAACCAGTTACGGGGCATGAATTAATGGCTGAAAGAAGGCCAAAAGCAAAGAATCAATGCCAATGGACAAATGGGCCAGGAAAGTTAACTAAAGCACTTGGTATCACCATGTCTGACTATGGTCATCCACTAGATAAAGCTCCACTTCAAATTACGGAAGGGCAGCAGATAGATGAGGCGTACATTACAGCTGGACCACGAATCGGTATTCATAATTCTGGTGAAGCTGTAAATTATCCTTGGCGTTTCTATGTAAAAGGAAACAAATTTATCTCAAAATAAAGGTGAGACTAGGCTGAATGGTGTTAGTCGCACCGTTAAGCCTTTCTATTTACAAGCTTATTTTAACTATTGGTTATTCATTTCCTCATATGCTTCTAAAAAATGCGCGTATGTTGCCTTTCCGAATCGCTCTTCGTTTTCACCAAAAAATTCCTCATACGTTTGATCCCGCGCTTCATCAAGCGAGCATCCTTGTGTATTCATTCGTAACTTAAAATAGGATCGGAAATAGTCCTTACTTAATGTTGCACCATTTTTAATGACCATACCTACTCCCCCCTTTTCAAATTGCCAGCATAAAGTGAATGACTGATTTTGTCTGGTCAAAAAGTAATTCCTCAGCGTTCTCGATACTTGCTTCAAGTGTTAATGGTCTGTTAATAATAGAAAAACAACCAATGAATTGGCTCCGTAATGCATCTAAATCACCAGATAAGCTACCACAAATTAATACAATTGGTACACCATAATTTTGTGCCAGCATGGCTACATAACCTGGTGCTTTACCAGAAAGTGTCTGTTCATCCCCTTGTCCTTCACCAGTCAATACTAAATCTGCGAACTTAACTGATTCATCCAAGTGCCCAGCATCAGCTATCAGCTTTGCCCCAGAAACAAGTTGGCCACCTAAAACGAACAAGGCAAATCCAACTCCCCCTGCAGCTCCCACTCCAGCCCTATCCATCACCCGTTGTTCCATCTCTTTCTCAATAAGCCTGCCATACTTGTACATTGCTTGATCATATTGAATAATTTGTTCATTAGTCGCGCCTTTTTGTGGTCCATATATGAAGCTGGCTCCATTTTCTCCACACAATGGATTATCTACATCACATCCAACTTTAATGTCAATAGATGCGAGCCTTTTATCCACTTCAGCAAAACTAACCTTTTCAATCCTGCATAAATCCTGTCCTAATCCTTCCACTGCATTTCCATTAGCATCCCAGGCTTTCATGCCAAGCGCTAGCAGCAGACCTAGTCCACCATCGTTTGTTGCACTTCCTCCTAGCCCGAGAATAATAGACGTACATCCTCGTTCAAGTGCAGCAAGTATTACCTCACCAACACCTCTTGACGTGGTAAAATCAGGATTACGTTGATCGGCCGGAACCATTGTTAACCCCGCAATATTTGCATATTCAATAATTGCAGTTTTTCCATTTACTATTCCATACGATGTACGACCTATCTCTCCAAGGGGACCTGTACAGCTTACCGAAATTCGCTCTCCACCAGACGAAGCAAGTAAGGCGTCCAATGTACCTTCACCACCATCAGCCATTGGTTTCATGACTACCTCACTGTGAGGTGCGACGGACAATACTGCATTCCGCATCACTTCCGCCACCTGTGATGAGGACATACTTCCTTTATATGAGTCTGGTGCGATAACAATTTTCATAACAAATTTTTTCTCCTTCAATTGATAACTAGTATTTTCTAAACAGGGAAACGAAATATGTATTTCCTTACAAAACAGGAAACCACTCAGTATATTGGGTGGTTTCCACTCTTATTACTATACTTTTATAATATTGAAATAATCCAGCCAATTACTACAATAGCACCAACAACCATTAAAATTGTTCGAAGCATGTCAATCATCCTTTCATTTGGCAGTAACCTATATGCATATATTATAAATTACCCAGACTTGATGATTTATAAACCACACTATTCTTGTATGTTAAATTTCGTGATTTTATGCTGTTTTTGAATTTCAAATAAATCATCTAACTTGTTGGACATATATGCATGACAATCTTCTACCCCAATGTTATAAAATAATGGCGCAAGCTCCTCAATGAAAAAATCCACGATTAATAGAGAGGCTAGATTTCCTATGTCCTCTCCACGTTCCTTTTCAAAGTATCTCTTAATTATATCACTCATGTCATCCTTCTGTTCTTTTGTTAACTGGAATTTTGGTTTCATTGCAATCACCTTTCATAAAAAAATCATGTATCATATGTAAAAAAACGATTATCTACATTATAACAAAAGTATCCTAAATTACATTTCTAAACAGCCTCAAAAAGCAGGAATCCCATCTTTTTTGTCGAATAAGAAAACGTATACGAGGAGGGTCTCTATGCAGACATTTGAAAACTATACATACGAACGTCCAAATCTAGAAAAAGAAAAAAGTGCGTTCGCTGATTTGCTTAACACCTTTAAAAACGCTTCTACAACCGAGGAAGCAAACGATGCAATCAACGGAATTAACAAATTCCGCAACAGATTATCAACACTTTTCAACCTTGTTTATATCCGAGCATCCATTGATACAAACGATGCGTTTTATCAAAAAGAACGTGAATTCTTTGATGACATTGAGCCAGAAATCAAATCATTAAATACAGATTTTTACAAAGAATTAGTTGCATCCACTTATCGCGAGGATCTGGAAAAACAATGGGGCGAGCAACTATTCGAAATAGCAGACTTCGAAATTAAGTCATTTGACCCTAAAGTGATCAAGCTGCTGCAAAAAGAAAATAAGTTAACATCTGAGTACTCGAAGCTAGTTGCTTCAGCTGAAGTTGCTTTCCAAGGAAAAACGTTAACACTCGCACAGCTTGGACCATATGCACAGGACAAGGATCGTGAGACACGTAAAAAGGCAACTGAAGCGAGCTCAGGTTTTTTTGCACAGCATTCCGATAAATTTGATGACATTTACGATCAACTTGTGAAAACACGCCATGAAATCGCAACCACACTCGGTTATAAAAACTTTGTGGAACTTGGGTATATCCGCATGCTTCGTATCGATTATAATGCAGAGATGGTTACTATTTTCCGTAAACAAGTTAAAGATTCGATCGTACCTCTTGTAACCAAGCTATATGAAAAACAAGCTGTACGAATTGGCGTGGATTCCTTAAAAAACTATGATGAATCATTCAAATTTGAGTCCGGAAATGCTAATCCTAAAGGCACGCCTGAATGGATTATTGAAAATGGCAAGAAAATGTATGAAGAATTGTCGCCAGAAACGAATGAATTCTTCCATTATATGCTGGATCGTAATTTAATGGATCTTGAAGCAAAAAAAGGAAAAGAAGCTGGTGGATACTGCACATTTATTGATGATTACCAGTCACCATTTATTTTTGCAAATTTTAATGGAACATCCGGTGATATAGATGTTCTGACACACGAAGCCGGTCATGCATTCCAGGTTTATGAGAGCCGGCATATTGGTATCCCTGAATACGGATTTCCGACGCATGAAGCAGCAGAAATTCACTCGATGAGCATGGAATTTTTCACATGGCCATGGATGGAATTATTCTTCCAAGATGATACCGAGAAGTATAAATACTCCCATTTGGCAGACGGTTTACAGTTTTTACCATATGGCGTCGCGGTAGATGAATTCCAACATCTTGTTTATGAAAATCCCGAATGGACTCCAGAAGACCGAAACCAAGCATGGAAGAAGCTTGAAAAAACCTATTTGCCACACCGTGATTATGATGGAAATGACTATCTAGAATCAGGAAGGTTTTGGCAACGTCAAGGTCATATTTACGATGTACCGTTTTATTACATTGACTACACACTCGCTCAAATTTGTGCTTTCCAGTTCTGGAAACGCGCACAAGAAGATCACAAGGAAGCGTGGAATGACTACATTAAACTTTGTCAGCTAGGTGGACAAAAAGCATTTTTAGGGCTGGTTGAATCAGCCAACCTACGATCACCGTTTACAGAAGGAACGGTTGAATCTGTAGTAGACACGATTGAAGAGTGGCTTGATTCAGTAGATGATCAGTCACTATAAGAAAAGCTCAGGGCGCCTTGAAAGACACGACAAGCATAAGCAGAGCGGCGCAGTGTGGATGGGTTTCCTCGCGCAGAAGCGAACTGCTTATGTCTCGAGGGTCTAGGTGCTGAAGCTAGACAGATTTTCGTTTATACTTTCTTTACTATAAAAAAATAACCGCTACCTCCTTATATCAGAGGTTAGCGGTTATTTACTTCCCATTACTTACGCGACCAACTTGCCCATCCTCAAGACGAACCTTGATGCCGTGTGGATGATAGGATGACTTCGTCAATAAATCTTTTACAACGCCATGGGTCAGTTGACCAGTACGTTGGTCTTTTTTCAATACAATATCAACCTCAAGTCCAGGTTGTACCTGTTCCCGATATCTTCCATCTATTGTCATGTCAAACTATCCTCTCTGTTTAAAGCTATTCACATTATACATGACAGAATCAATTACTTCATCCACTCTGGTTTGCCAAATCCTTTAAACTCTTCATCGATTATTTTTTCGAACTCCGGAGATTCAATTACCTCTTTAATATCCTTTGCCCATTCTGTTTCTAAATCTTTTGTATTAACAACCACTCGGTTGCGGTAGTCATCAGGCATATTTTCTAGGACCAAGGCATCCAATAAATCTAGATCTGCTGCTAGCGCATAATTTCCTGGGACTGCAGCCAAATCTTCACTCTCCACTGTTCGTGGCAGTTGTCCAGCTTCCACTTGTTGGAATGTTAGATTTTTCGGGTTATCCACCACGTCATCAACCGTCGCACGTAATGGATCAATATCATCCTTAATCGTAACAAGACCTGCATCCTGTAACATAATCAATGTTCTAGCTAAATTTGTTGGATCATTCGCAATCGTAATTGTGCTTCCGTCTTCTATGTCCTCTAACGAATCAAATTTAGTAGAATACACACCCATTGGAGCTGTTGGAACAATTTTTATCTCAGACAAATCCATGCCATGCTCTTTCTCAAATGCTTCGTAATATATCTTATGCTGAAATAAGTTCGCATCCAAATCTCCGTTATCCAAAGCTTTGTTTGGTTGAATGTAATCACTGAACTCAACATTTTTAACTGTATATCCTTTTTCCTCAAGTAATGGCTTTAATGCTGTAGTTACCATGTCACTGTAAGGGCCAACCGTTGCACCAAATGTAATTGTCTTGTCATCTTTTGATTCACCAGATGCCCCTCCAGAACCACAAGACGTCAGCACCAATAAAATAACTAACGTAAAAATTAGACCTAATCCCTTTTTCATAGTAAAATCCTCCTTATTATCGTTTATTAACTGCTCTTGCAATGAAATCACCAGTGTATTGAATAACTTGCACCAGCACAATCAATACAATTACAGTCGTGTACATCACCATATCATCGTAGCGGTAATAGCCATATCGAATCGCTAGATCACCAATACCACCGCCACCGATTGTGCCTGCCATTGCGGAATACCCGATTAAACTGATCGTCGTAATCGTTAATCCACTAATAATTCCAGGCTTAGCTTCAGGTAGAATAATATCTTTAATAATCATCCACGGCGAAGCGCCAACAGAAATTGCCGCTTCAATCACACCTTTATCAATTTCACGCGCAGCAGACTCCACTATTCTTGCAAAAAATGGGATAGCAGCAACTGATAATGGGACTGCAGCAGCGGTGGGTCCAATTGTCGTACCTAATATGTAGTTCGTAAAAGGCAATAAGAAAACTAGTAAAATAATAAATGGTACCGAACGAATTAGATTGGTCACTACCCCAGCGATGCTTTTTACCACTTTATTTTCCAAAAATAGCCCTCGATCTGTGACATACAATACTATTCCAAGTGGTAGTCCGATTACGATAGCAATCACTAACGCTACACCAACCATGTACAACGTTTGAAAGAATGCCAAATTAAGTTCTGGCAAAATATCGATTAGACGACTAAACTCCATGCTGAATCACCTCCACCTGTTTCACGCGATTCATCAGATAAGTAATTGCTTTTTCCACTTCATCTCTATCACCATTTAACTCCATGACAAAAATTCCGAGCGGCGCATCCTGAATGTATTCAACTTTTCCATGTAAAATGTTTCCGCTAACCCGATATCCTTGAAGCATATCAGATACAATTGCTTCTTTTGCGAGCTCTCCTCGAAATTGAAGCTTAATCAATGTACCTTTACATCTTGCTAACAATTTATCAGGTAATGAAAATTGCAGTACAGTTTGAATAAACTTTTTCGTTAGCCCTTCTTTTGGATCGGAAAAAATATCATAAACAGCACCTTCCTCAACAATCCTCCCATCCTGCATTACGGCACATCGGTGACAAATTTCTTTGACAACTTCCATCTCATGTGTGATCACGACTATCGTGATACCGAGCTCTACATTAATCTGTTTCAATAATGCCAGAATGGACTTTGTTGTACTAGGATCAAGCGCTGATGTGGCCTCATCACACAACAGTACTTTCGGATTATTTGCAAGAGCTCTTGCGATACTAACGCGTTGCTTTTGCCCCCCGCTTAACTGCGCTGGATAATGATTGATCTTGTCGGTTAAACCTACTAAATCCAACAACTCTACTACTCTATCTTTTCGGGCATCTTTACTCAGCCCAGCTGCCTTTAACGCAAACGCAACATTTTCAAACACCGTTTTAGAAGCGACTAAATAGAAACCTTGAAATATCATGCCGATTGATTGTCGTGCTGTTCGTAACGCTTTCGGAGGCAAGGCTAGTAGATTAACCCCATCAACCAAGACGCTTCCTGATGTAGGGCGTTCCAAAATATTCATACAGCGAAGCAACGTACTTTTTCCAGCACCACTATAGCCAACAATCCCGTATACCTCCCCCTTTTTCACTTGCAGTGATACACGGTCAACCCCGATAATTTTCTCATGTTTCGTTTGATAAACCTTTTCAATATCTTGAAGTTCAATCATCGCTTACCCCCCTCTCCCTCTCAAGAACACAAAAACCCTCTTCCAAAATGAAAGAGGGAGTTGAGTTTGTATTCAATCCTTATCTTTCAGAATGGTAAACTATCATTCTGCAGGAAATAGCACCACTCCAAAACGGAAGGTTGCTGTGACATCAATGGGCCTAGTCCCTCCGTCACTCTGGATAAGATATGTAGTTGTAAAATTTTAATAAGACTAATCATATAGCCGTTTTTCATATTTGTCAATAATTATTTTCGGAAAAGATTTAATTTTCCGATTCTACGTACCGCTTCCGACAGTCGATTTTCATCAGCTAACAATCCTATCCGCACATATCCTTCTCCTGCCGGGCCAAAGCCATTTCCAGGTGCTGTAACAACATGTGCTTTTTCTAGTAGCAAGTCTGCAAATTCTTCTGAGGTATAGCCCTCTGGAACTGGTAACCAAGCGAAAAATGTTCCGTTTGGCGCCTCAACCTTCCAGCCGATTTCATTTAGCTTTTCGATAAAGCAATTTCGGCGTTCTTCGTATGTCGACACTAATTTTTGTACCGCTTCCTGGTCACTGTTCAGTGCAGTCGCTGCAGCTTGTTGAATCCCACCAAACAAGCTAACGTGAACATGATCCTGGATTAAATTTATGCTTTCAATTACTGACTTATTCCCAACGGCAAACGCAACACGCCAGCCAGCCATATTATATGTTTTCGATAAGGTGTACATCTCGATTCCAATGTCCTTTGCCCCTTCTGACTGCAAGAAACTTTGTGGCTTCTGCCCATCAAACCCAATCGCACCATACGCAAAGTCATGCAACACACAGATACCATGTTTTTTTGCAACCTCAACAGTTTCATCGAAGAATTCCTTTGTAGCAGTCGCTGACGTCGGGTTATTTGGATAATTTAAAAACATTAATTTCGCTCTGTCCAATGCGTCATCTCGAATCTGGCCATAATCAGGTAAAAAATTATGATCCTCAAGTAATGGCATCATTTCCGTTTTTGCATCTGCAAGTGCAATACCTGACATATAATCCGGGTAACCTGGATCAGGTAACAATGCCGTATCACCTGGATTTAGCAGGCATTGGCTCAGCTCAACAAGGCCGGATTTAGCCCCAAACATGATGGCCACCTCCGTTTCTGGATCGACCTCAACCCCATATTCCCTTTTGTAAAAGTCAGCCATCGCTTGTTTAGCATACCCGAAACCCTGAAACGGTGAATATTTATGATTGATTGGATCTTCTGCAGCATTTTGTAATGACTCAACAATATGATCGGGTGAAGGTAAATCTGGATTTCCCTGCCCCAAGTTAATCACGTCGTGTCCCTCGTTTTGCAGTTGCTGCACTTTTTTTACAAGCTTCGCAAAAAATTGCTCTGGCAAACGTTTCAATGCCTCAGACTGTTCAAACCTATGCAAATCTCTCACTCCCCAATTCTGATAATTGCTACTAATAATAGCCTCTGATTAGTGGTTTGTAAAGGAAGAAAAATGCAACACCATCTCACATATCTTTCTAATGATAATACAACCAATATATCCACATTTTAGATAAAAGTGGACTATTATGGTACTATTACAAGATAATAAAAAAGGTAAGGAGATCAACAATGACATACAACACACTATTTTTAGATATAGATGGGACTATTTTGCGACCTGATCATACTGTTATGGACTCTACAAAAAATGCAATCGAACAAGTTAAAAAACAGGGTATGGAAGTCTTTCTTTCCACAGGGCGCCCACTCCATGAAATTTACGATTTGGCTGAAGAACTATCGATTGATTCTTTTATTGGATATAACGGTGCATTTGCGATCTATCAAAATGAAACAGTAGTAGATGAACCGATGGATACCAGTACCGTTGAACATTTCCTGGAGACAGCTGACAAACACGACCATGAAATTGTCGTCTATACAAGCGAAAAGAATTATTACTCAGCACCTGATTCACGCGCTACAAAGGCATTTATTAATGCATTTCTTCTAAAGGAAAATGATCAAATAACGCCAGATATAAAAAATGACATTTTAAGTATGACATTGATTAATATCGACGATGATGATCTTGCCCTTTATTCCATAGATGAAAATTTGTATCTATCACCAGTGAATGTCGGCGGAATTAATAATTGCTTTGATGTCATTCGAAAAAACGTCAACAAAGGTGAAGCAATCAAAACTGTCCTTAAAAAGTTGGGCCGTAGAAAAGAAGATGCGATTGCATTCGGTGATGGCATGAATGACAAAGAAATGCTTCAAACCGTCGGGGAGGGTTTTGCCATGGGTAACGCCCACCCAGACTTGTTTGCCTATGCAAAAAAACGTACAACAACCGTATCCAATTCAGGAATTTATAACGGATTAAAAACGCTTGGATTAGTGGAATAAAGTTGATCGTAATCGTAAGGAAGTTGATCGTCTCCGACTGAGAGTTGATCGTAATCGTAAAAAAGTCGCTCGTCCTCGGCCGAGAGTTGATCGTAAACGATCGTCTCCATTTTATGAAACCGAGATATAAGGCTATACTAACTACAAGTCAAATCAATGGTAAACGGAGGAATTATGCTAACTTTTGAAGAAAAACTATCTATCATTAACAATTTTCCCGAACTGGAACGAAAAGATATATCAATGGGACGGGTAAATTTTCATTACGAAGAGAGCGCTTTGGATAAAAAAATCGTCGTTCAACACTTACATCCAAATGGCAACGGTTTTGTATATACTAAAAATGTAGGCAATTTTGAAACAGATAATAAAGGGATGACCAATGTCCGTGATTACTCGGAAAGTGAATTGATTGACGTTATCCAACAAGCTATCAAGTCCCTTTCACCGGAAGCAAATGCTGAGGAAATTCCGGATGAGGAGCACTGGTTAAATGCGAATGAACAGACTTTATTACTTGTCTATGAAGACGGATTGTGGAACGTATACGCAGGACAAAATCTTGATGGATCTTTTCATTCCTATAAACAGGCCACACAGTTTTTAGATGAAGAAGGTTTTAACAAAGAATTTTAACAAAAACTGGGCCAAATTAGCCCAGTTTTTTTTTGTAGTGAATGATAATAGGGTTTACTTAAAAACTCTAGTTGCTTCAACCGCCTTTTTCCATCCTTCATAAAGTTCATTACTTTTTCCCTCATCTAATTCATTTGTAAACGTACGGTCATTTTTCCACTGTGAAGCGATTTCTTCTTTACTTTCCCAGTACCCAACAGCAAGTCCTGCTAAGTACGCTGCACCGAGCGCCGTTGTTTCTTGTACAACGGGACGTTCAACTGGAACTCCAAGAATATCACTCTGGAATTGCATAAGGAAGTTATTTTTAACTGCTCCCCCATCAACTCGCAATGTTTTTAAATCAATACCTGAATCCGCAATCATTGCATCCAGCACATCTTTCGTTTGATAAGCAAGCGATTCTAACGTTGCGCGAATAAAATGTTCCTTCGTTGTTCCACGGGTTAATCCAAAGACCGCACCACGTGCATCACTATCCCAGTATGGTGTACCTAGTCCAACAAAAGCAGGTACCACATATACACCATCTGTCGATTTCACCTTCAACGCATAATCTTCGCTTTCTGGCGTGTTTTTAATAATCCTTAACCCATCACGAAGCCATTGAATTGCTGAACCGGATACAAAAATACTACCTTCCAGTGCATACTCTACTTTGCCATCAACACCCCAAGCCAATGTGGTCAACAAACCATTATCAGATGCTACACCTTTTTCGCCTGTATTCATTAACATGAAGCCGCCTGTACCATACGTGTTTTTTGCCATACCTTTCTCAAAACAAGCTTGACCAAACAATGCTGCCTGTTGATCTCCAGCTATACCCGAAATCGGAACCGCGTGGCCAAAGAAATGATAATCTACCGTTTCGCCGTATACTTCGGAAGATTGACGTACTTCTGGCAACATACTTTTTGGAACCGTTAAGATGTCGAGCAATTCATCATCCCATTTTAGATCGTAAATATTAAACATCAGCGTTCGAGACGCATTCGAGTACTCTGTAATATGTTTTTTTCCACCAGTTAGCTTATGAACAAGCCATGTGTCCATCGTTCCAAATAATAAATCTCCATTATCGGCTTTTTCTCTAGCGCCTTCTACGTTATCAAGTATCCATTTTACTTTTGTACCTGAAAAATACGGATCAAGTAACAGACCTGTTTTTTCTCTAAATAAATCATTATAACCCTGCTCCCGAAGTTTCTTACAAATATCTTCAGTTTGACGTGATTGCCACACAATCGCCTTGTATATTGGTTTTCCGGTATGTTTATCCCATACAACCGTAGTTTCACGCTGATTGGTAATACCAATGCCAGCAATTTGGTCTGGTTCTATATCAGCTTTGCGCAATACTTCCGCGATACATGCAAGGACAGATGTCCATATTTCGTTGGCATCGTGTTCGACCCAGCCTGGCTTTGGAAAAAATTGCTCAAATTCCTTTTGCGCTGTTTCAACGATTTCCCCATCATGATTAAATAAAATTGCACGTGAACTAGTTGTACCTTGATCTAATGATAAAATAAATTGATTACTCATCGTAACCTCTCCCTTAACTTATTTTTTCTTCAAATTGATCAGCAACTGTTTCCTTCTTCTTAAGCTCAGAGCTTGCAGCACCAACTACTATTACTGCCATTACGACACTTAATAACCAGAATGCTACAGAATACTCAGCAATAAATATTGCCTTATAAAACAACGCACCATATATACCACCAAGAATTGGCCCTACTACAGGAATCCAAGCGTACTTCCAATCTGATCCACCTTTACCTGGGATTGGAAGAATCGCATGCGCAATCCTCGGACCCAGGTCACGCGCAGGATTAATCGCGTAACCAGTTGTTCCACCCAGCGACATTCCAATTGCGATGATCAATGCACCAACAATAATTGGATTTAAACCCTCTGTAAATTCATTCGCACCGATAAACATAAGCCCCATTACAAGAACAAATGTACCGATGATTTCACTAACTAAGTTTGAAAAAGGACTCCTGATAGCAGGGTCTGTAGCAAACACACCTAGCTTTGCTGCTTGATCTTTTGTTTCCTTCCAATGTGGCAAATAATTTAAAAAGACAATACCAGCACCAATAATGGCGCCAATGATTTGCGCACTAATATACATTGGCACTTTGGACCAAGGGAACTCACCAGCTGCCGCAAAGCCTAACGTTACAGCAGGATTAATATGTGCACCTGTAAAACTACCAACTGCATAAACACCCATTGTGACAGCAAGACCCCACCCAATCGTAATAACGATCCAACCAGAATCTTCCGCTTTCGATTTCTTTAAAACTACGCCACCAACAACACCAGCACCAAAGATAATAAGTATCATTGTACCAATTAATTCGGCTAAAAACTCGGACTCTGACATACTAGCACTCCTTTTAAGTATATGTTTCCCCATTTGCTACTACAAGTAAATCCTAAAATAAAAAGACCCACACTCAAATAGTGCACTTTACATACGAAAGCACCATTGTAAGTGTGGGTCTCCTAATCTCAGGCCACGAAAATTAACTTGTACATATAATTTATCGTAAATTGAAAACGCTGTCAATCTATTTATATTATTATTGCTAAAATAGGTATATGTACACACCCCTGTTCATTTAGCAACATCAGTGTCTATACCTTACAAAACTGTAAGCTTCTCGTAAGGAAAACACATAGGAAACTTCCCTCAAGATAGATAAACTGGCAATAGATCAATTTACAGGAGGTAATAAAAATGAGTAACACAGTTGTAAACGTAAAAAACGTTCGTAAAACGTTCGGCAAGAAAAGTGAAAACCAGTTTCACGCATTAAACGGTGTTTCATTTGATATACAAGCAGGAGAATTTGTAGGAATTATGGGGCCTTCGGGTGCTGGTAAAACTACACTCTTAAATGTTGTTTCCACACTAGATAAACCAACAGGCGGTACAATTGAAATAGCTGGAACTGGCATTACTACCATGAAACAAGCACAGCTCGCAGACTTTCGTTCCGAACAATTAGGTTTTATTTTTCAAGACTTCAATTTACTCGAAAACCTCACCATCTATGAAAATATTGCTCTTCCATTATCACTGCAAGGCGTTAAGTCGAAAAAGATTAAACCAAGTGTAATGAAGGTAGCAGAAAAACTAGGCATCCAAACTATTTTGGATAAATATCCAATTACCGTTTCGGGTGGACAAAAGCAACGGGCAGCCGCAGCTCGAGCATTGGTGCATGAACCTGCCATTATTTTGGCGGATGAACCAACTGGAGCACTTGATTCGAAAAATGCCAAAGACTTAATGAAAGCAATGGTGCATTTAAATACAAACCATGATGTCTCTATTATGTTAGTTACCCATGACCCACTTAGTGCAAGCTATTGTGAGCGTATTTTATTCATTCAGGATGGATCGTTATATAAAGAAATTAGACGTGCTGGAAATAGAAATGAATTTCATCAGGAGATTCTTCACGTACTTGCTGAATTCGCTTCCCCACATGATATAGAATAGAAAGGAGATTATCACATGTTACTAAAATTATCATTTGCCAGTATGCAAAAAATGTTTAAAGACTATTTAGTCCTGTTGTTTGGACTAACGATTTCCATTTCAATTTTTTATATGTTTGAGACACTTGCACAAAACGAGGCATTTCTTGAAGCAAACTCAATGATCGCTTCCATTATGTTTATTTTTCACGTAGGAAGCTTTATTTTAGCTGCCATTACACTATTTTATATATTTTATGCCACCTCATTTATGCTTTCGATGCGACAAAAAGAAATGGGAATGTACATGACACTTGGTGCCAAAAAGCATAAAGTGACACAACTCATGTTTTTTGAAACCTTTTTTATCGGAATTATTTCTTTGATCATTGGATTAGTCATTGGGATTGGTCTAGCACAGGGTATTGCAACATTAATCATGAACCAATTAGACTTTTCAGGAGAAAGATTTCAAGCCTTTTATCTATCATCTATTGTTACAACGGTAATTTTTTATGTAGCATTATTCCTCTTGACATCGATTGTAAACGCAGTGAAGATAGCTAGAAAATCTGTGTTAGATCTACTTCATGCGGGCCAGAAACACGATAGCGTAAAAGTAAAAGGTGGCTTGACGATTATTGGTGTGATCTTTGCCATCATTCTTATCGGCGTCGGCTATTATGCCATGATTAATATAGACAAGCTCATGCAATTTGGGGTAATTTTAGCAGCAATCACCATTACAATTGGAACTTATTTGATGTTCATTTCACTACTACCTTTTCTAATGAAGAAACTAAAAGTAATTCGGCGGCTAAATGAAAAAGGGATTAACTCCTTCACATTTGCACAATTACGGTTTCGAATTAACGCGTTAACAAAGGTCCTTGGTACCGTAGCGATGCTTGTAGCACTTGGACTTGGCGCCATGGCTGCAGGGCTATCTTTTTACAATAATGTCGAACTTCAGGCGTCGATGTTCCATGCAAGTGACGTAGCGATTCACCAGCCAACGGAAACAGATATGAAACTAGTAAGTGAAATGGAAACTGTGGAGGAAAAAGCCTATCATTACAAAATCGATGATGGGAGTGTATATTTCCTGAAGAAGGATTTAGTAGAGCACCCGCCTTTAATCAAACAGTTTAACTCAAAATCAATGGAATTACCTGAGGCAAAGCGGATATCAACCCCGATTCCAAAAGAAAAATACGTTCTTGGTGGACTTAAAGGAATAAATTCAATTCCTGAACCCTGGGCAACAGCATTATTAACGGAGCTACGAGCGAATTATCAGATGTTCGGCGAGCGTGCCATTTTTATTTATAATCAAGAAAACTATCAAAAGTTATCGATGGATGAAACAAAGGTCTTAAATGTACGTGTTGAGGATTTTACAGATGCTATCCCGCAAATAAAAGAAATAGAAAAGCGTCAACAAAAACTAGCGGGAATGCAGGATGAGTTGCAAGGTTCAGGGAGTAAACTAGCGAATTATCTCGTTTTCAAAAGCATTGCTAGTGGCACAATTTTTATGGGGTTTTTCCTTGGAGTTGCCTTTCTCATGATGATGGCAAGTGTGCTCATGTTTAAGCTCTTATCAAGCGCTACAGCAGATACCCATCGATACAGTATGCTACGAAAAATTGGTGTGCGCAAATCTCTTTTAGTCAGGTCTATTTATAAGGAGTTATTCCTTATATTCTTGTTCCCGGCTTTGGTTGGATTAGTACACGTATTAGTAGGTATGCAAATGTTTTCGTTTATTTTGGTCGAACCGTACACCAAAATCTGGCTTCCAATCAGTTTTTTCATCGTAATCTATGGAATCTATTATTGGTTAACTGTACAGATGTATAAACGGATTGTATTGCCGAAAGAAATATAAAATTAAAAGTACAACGTTACGTTAGTATAACGTTGTACTTTATTGGTTGGACTTACATACTTTTTTCAGGCCGTTTAGCCATTTTAACCAACAAATAGGCAAAAGGAGTATCGACTATGGCAATACAAAGTTTAAAAACATATTGCGTGGCTATCATACCTAACAAAATATTTGTAGGGACAATTCCCCAAAATGCAATTGTGATAAATAGAGTAGTATCGACCAGCTGACTTGTCATCGTTGATAGATTGTTCCGCAACCAAAGTTTCCTGTCACCATGTTTCGCCTTCAACCGATGGAAAATGGTGACATCTAAGTTTTGACTAGCAATGTACGAAATAAGACTTGCCACTATCACTCTAAAACTACCGCCCAAAATGGTTTCAAACTCAGATTGTGACTCGAAAATGGGTGCGGCCGGAAGCTGAATCGCGATATAGATAAATACCAACGCAACGACTTGTGTAAAAAAACCAGCATGAACGGTTTTTCTTGCAGCATCTGCTCCATATACTTCCCCAATAACATCTGTAACTAAATAGGTTGCCACATAGACAACTACCGCTGCTGGTAATATAAATTCTCCGATACTGAATAATTTGACTCCTAAAATATTGGAAATAAGTAAAAGTCCAACAAACAATGCATTTAGATAAACAAACATAAGATCCTCTTCCTTTTTGTGTCAGGAAGGATCAAAGCAACCCTCATAAGAAATAGTGGTAACTAACGATTGTCTATCTTCTCAGGATAGAGATCATGATTCAACATTCGGTGTTCTGCCATTTGCTCAAACTTAGTGCCTGACTTTCCATAATTACAATAAGGGTCAATGGAAATGCCACCCCGTGGTGTGAATTTACCCCATACTTCAATATAACGCGGATCCATCAGTTCTATTAAATCATTCATGATAATGTTCATACTGTCTTCATGAAAATCACCATGATTTCTGAAACTAAACAAATAGAGCTTTAAAGACTTGCTTTCCACCATTTTTATATCAGGTATATAGCTGATATAAACTGCACCAAAATCCGGCTGTCCCGTTTTTGGACATAATGTTGTGAATTCAGGGCAATTAAGTTTTACAAAGTAATCTCTTTTTGGGTGTTTATTCTCAAATGCTTCCAAAACCTCTGGTGTGTAGTCAAATTGATAAGTTGTTCCCTGACTGCCTAAAAGCGTTAAATCTGTTAAGTCCGCGTCTTTTCTTCCTTTCATATATGTACCTCCTCGTCTATTCGTTTAAGCGTAAAAAAAACCATGGCCTAGGGCACATGGTTTTGAAATAACATCATCTGTCCTTAGTTTTTTATAGAGGGTTAATAGCTAAGAACCTCTCCCGTAATTTAACGGATATGATAATCTCCATTACACTCGACTTATTATATAAACGAAAAGAAAAGATGTCAACTTTATTTTTTGAAAAACTCCAGGTGGTGCTAGGTATTTTTACCAGTTTTCCCATTCACTTCTCTCCACGTTCGGACTAGTCCTTCTACAATTGGGCCAATGACCTCCGTGTCCGTGTTGTATTTACTATGTGAAAGCGGCGTCCAGCTAGTTATCCATCCACCAGCATTCACCTCGACATCCTTCGTTATGGCGGCTTCGTAATAATCGTTTAATCCTTTTAATGGAAATGACAATGCATCATCTTTGTCATAAAAGTTTATCCATTCACCCTGCACATGAGCGTAAATTTTATCTAAACCAGGAGAGGGCACGTGAATCGGCATACCAAAGTCAGGATATCGCATCGACCATAATGCTAGCGGGCTACCCATTGTATAGAATAGTGCTAACGTCTGGGCTTTTTCGATGGGTGTGTCAGACTTAATCTTCCTTGTCTTCGGTCCAATATTTTCCTGTTTAAATTGCAAGTCATAGAAATAGTTACTCGCGACCACCGAACCTAAACTATGGCTCACAATGCACAGTGGTGCGTATTGCCCAGCTTTCTGCTTCAAGTTTCGAATCGATTCTGCTAAGAAGGCATTCACACGATCATAATTTTGGCTCCCTTGCTTTGTTGGTTGGTATGCGACAGCATCTGCCAAAAATTCCACAACAAAGCGACGTAGCAGCAGGTAGTCTAAATCCGTATTTTTTTGCAGGCGTTTTAATAGTTTCTTTTCTTCCTTCTCAAAAACCGATGACCAAAATACCGCTTCAAAAACAATTTCCTTGCTCGCATCTGCATCATTAATGCCTAACTTTCCAGCGAATCCTTCTCTGATTTTCTGTATCATTTCTTCCGCAAAATCTACATCTGGTGTTCCTGCCCCATGCAAAAAAGCAACCGCAATTTTTTGTGTCACACTCACACCTCCAAGATTGATCTACCTATTAATAATGGTACCTTTTTATGGATGATACGTTAAGGTGAATTTGACCTATTCTTGTGGTATTAGGCAAAAGTCGGGCACTTACCTAATTTCTTCCGCATACGATAGAAATAAAGGTTAAATGTGGAGGTTTTATCATGGTATATTATATTACAGTTGAACGGAATGTTGATATTTATGTGAATGATGTTGGCCCAAGAGACGGTAAGCCAATACTTTTTATACATGGATGGCCACAAAGCAATAAAATATTTGAATACCAATTTAATCAACTCCCAAAATTGGGTTACCGTTGCATCGGCATCGACTTACGTGGGTTCGGTAAATCGGATAAGCCCTGGTCAGGCTACTCATACGATCGTTTGGCAGATGATATAAGAATTATTCTGGAAAATTTGAGGGTAGATAATGTCACGCTTGCAGGACACTCGATGGGAGGAGCAATTGCGATACGATACATGGCTCGGCATATGAGCTATAAAGTATGTAAACTTGCACTACTAGCGGCTGCGGCACCAGTTTTCACCAAACGCCCTGGTCATCCATATGGACTTACAGATCTTACAAAAGATGATGTGAACAAATTAATTGAACAAACATACACGGATAGGCCTGAAATGATAAAAGAATTCGGGAAAATGTTTTTCTACCAACCAATAACGGATAGCTTCAACGATTGGGTCCAAAGCTTAGCTCTTGAAGCTTCTGGCAATGCGACAGCAAAGACTGCAGTCTCGCTTCGAGACGAAGAATTATGGCACGATATGGCCATGATCCGAGTTCCAACCGGTATTTTTCATGGAATACACGATGAAATCTGTCCCTTTACATTAGCACAAGCAATGCACAATGGAATAAACGGATCAGAGCTCATTCCCTTTATGAACAGCGGACATGGTCTTTTTTACTGTGAGATGGATAAATTCAACTATGAACTGGCAACCTTTATAGGCTAGGCTAACAACTTCAGGTGGTGTCAGTGCACCACCCGAAGTGAATTATTACACTCTTTCTAACATCCTTTCCAGTGCTACTTCTGCCCATTTGGCAATGGTTTCTTCTACTTTAATTTGGTTCCTTATTTTCCCTTTCTCAATGGTCTCCATTATCCATAACAGGTGGGGCAGATCAATTCGGTTCATCGTTAAACATGGGCACATTTGCGGGTTCAATGAAAATACTTCCTTATTAGCATGCTGCTTCGTTAGACGGTTTACGAGATTCATTTCCGTTCCAACTGCCCATTTTGTCCCCACCTCAGCATTGCTAATCTTATCAATAATATACTTTGTGGATCCTGCATAATCAGATAACGCAACCACTTCACGCCTACACTCTGGATGTACAATAATAGACACTTCTGGATCCCTGGCCCGAATATCTTCAATATTATCCACCGTAAAGTTTTCATGAACCGAGCAATGTCCTTTCCATAAAATAACTCGAACCCGACTTAAATCACCATCATACTCAAAGCGTTCCAATATTGGATCCCAAACCGCCATTTGATCCAATGGAATCCCAAGATCATAAGCAGTATTACGGCCTAAATGCTGATCGGGTAAAAACAAAATACGTTCTTTTTGTGTAAATGCCCATTCCAGCATTTTCTTAGCATTTGAAGATGTCACCGTTGCCCCACCATTTTTTCCTACAAAGCTTTTGATAGCTGCAGTAGAATTCACATAGGTTAACGGAATAATCGTATCACCAAAGGTCTGCTGCATTTCTGTCCAGCCACGTTCTGTTTGATTAATGTTTGCCATGTCAGCCATCGAGCATCCTGCACGCATATCTGGCAGGATCACTTTCTGTTCATCACCCGTTAAAATATCCGCTGTTTCTGCCATAAAATGAACACCACAAAACACGATATATTCAGCCATAGAATTAGTGGCCGAAACTTGTGCTAGTTGCAAGGAGTCACCTGTAACATCTGCGAATTGAATGACTTCATCCTTTTGATAATGGTGACCAGGGATAAACACTTTACTCCCTAGTTTTTTCTTTATCTCCCAAACACGCGTCTCCATCTTTTCAACCGATAATGACTTATAATGATCTGGAAGCATCTGTCCACCGCTATTCTGAATCATATCTAATAAACTCATGTTTTTCCTCCTATCGAACTAACAAGCTAATATCTAATGATGTTACGGAATGTGTGAGAAAACCTAGTGATATAAAATCAACTCCAGTGTCCGCATATCCAGCTATATTTGCAAGCGTTATCCCACCAGACGCCTCTGTCATGATATGCTTTGGAACAAGGGTTGCAAATTCCCGTACTTCACTTGGTTTCCGGTTATCAAACATAATTACATCCGCTCCAGCTCGAACTGCCTCTAGAACCTCTTTCTTTGATTCCGTTTCGACCTCAACCTTAACCATATGGCCACAATTTTGACGAACGGCTGCGACCGCCTTCGTTATCGATCCGCAAAACGAGATATGATTATCCTTTATCATGACGCCATCATAAAGTCCGAAACGATGGTTTTTGCCACCGCCTGTCACGACTGCATACTTTTCTAGCATACGTAGGCCCGGGGTTGTTTTTCGTGTATCACAAATGTTAATAGCAGCATCATTTAGCGCTATCACAGATTGCCTTGTCATGCTAGCAATGCCACTCATTCGCTGGACAAGGTTTAGGATTACTCGTTCTCCACCAAGTATTGAGACGATTCGACCATGTACTTCAGCAATGGTATCGCCGCTTTTGACTAGATCCCCGTCCCGGTAAAAACATTCGATTGTAACGCTACTATCTAACAGTTGATACGCCTCGTGAATAAGTTGCAATCCGGAAATAATGCCATCTGCCTTTGCAAGAAATACGCCTCTTCCAAGTTCATCGGGTGGGAAAATTGCACTACTTGTGAGATCACGGTCTCCAATATCTTCTACTAAGAAGGATTGCAGAAGCGAACGTAATTTTAATTGGTTCATCTTCCAACCTCCTCGCTCAGCTTAATTTCTTTCTGGTGCATTACTTCCTGCCTTGTTTCTATACCACTTGAAGTAGGATAGTCTGACCGATAGTGAGCCCCTCTACTTTCCATTCGTTCCAATGCAGCGGTTGTAATAAGTTCAGCAGTCGTTAGCATATTTACAATCTCAATTCTTTCTACTGATAAACTACCCAACTCACATGGTGAAAAATTAAATTGGGCAATCCAATCCATCATTCTTTTTAACCCTTGTTCATTTCGTACTATGCCAACATCACGCGTCATTCTTCTTTTTATCATTTCTTTTGTTGGAAGAATTACATCTATTAATCTATTTTTTACAGAATAGGGATTTTGCCCATTCTCTTTATACTTTTTGGATAATATGGCGTCTGCAGTCATGTTTCCAAATACAATACCCTCTAACAAAGAGTTACTTGCGACCCTGTTTGCCCCATGAACACCAGTACATGCAACTTCCCCAACTGCATAGAAGCCATCGACCGATGTTTGTCCAGTATGGGTTGCCTTGACCCCGCCCATCATAAAATGAGCACCGGGCGTGACAGGTAAAAGGTTTCCATTCAAATCAATCCCACTTTCCATACACAGTTTAAATATACTTGGAAACCGGTAAGAAAAATTTTTCACATTAGTTATATTAAGGAAAACGCTTTTTCCCGCATCAAGTTCATTGAAAATTGCTCGTGCAACTATATCTCTTGGCGCTAAATCCTTCAGGTTATGAACGCCTTCCATAATTAACCGCCCATCACTATTTACTAAAAAGGCACCTTCCCCTCTTACTGCCTCTGAAACAAGTCCTAGCGTCTTTTTGCCATCAAAAAGTAAGGTTGGATGAAACTGGACGAATTCCATATCTGTTAACTTAGCACCTGCACGATATGCCATCGCAATTCCGTCCCCAGTCACGGTTGAATCGTTTGATGTATAAGCATATAGATCCCCACAACCACCAGTAGCGAGAATAGTTGAACCTGCAAAATAATTAACAATTTCCCCAGAAGTATTCTTTGTCGTTACCCCCGTGCACCGCTGATCCTGGACAATCAAATCAACTGCCATTGTATCTTCAATGATCGTAACCTTATGCTTTATTTGCTGAAGCATAAATGTCATCAGTGCTTTTCCAGTTACGTCCCCACCAGCATGTAGAATCCTTCTTTTTAAATGACCACCTTCTCTACCTAAATTCCATTCGCCATCATCATTCAGATCAAATTTCAATCCCTTTTCAGCTAATTCATATAGATGAGGGGGACCATTTTGAATGAGCATTTGAAGATTTACTAAATCACTATGCTGACATCCAGCAACCATCGTGTCTTGAAAGTGATCTTCCCAGTGATCATCAGGATGAACGGCCGCCGCAATTCCACCCTGTGCATGATAAGAATTACTAACTGTTTTAGTAGACTTTGTGAATATAATCACATCTCTATCCATTGCTAACCTTTCGGCTGCTGCTAACGCTGCAATTCCGCTTCCAATTATAATAACGTCATCAAAAGCCATGTTTTATCGCCTCATTCGTTATGTGTATATTTATATGTCTTGACACCTATATTTACACAAGATTACACTATTGACAAGAGTTTTTTATTTTTTAATGAGGAGTGTTTCTATGATTTATTTAGATTATGCCGCTACAACCCCTATTTCTGAGGAATCCTTAGATATTTTCAACCAGGTTTCCAGGTCCTTTTTTGGAAATCCCACTAGTATGCATGATTTCGGGTCAAGCGCCTCACAGTTACTAGAAACCTGCCGCGAAGAACTAGCAGAACTGTTAGATTGCTCTTCAGAAGGAATTTTTTTCACGAGTGGCGGATCTGACTCAACTATTCTGGCATTGACTTCACTCATAGATGCACACAAAGAAAAGGGGAACCACCTTATCACAACTGTCGCTGAGCATTCTTCAGTCTATAATTTTTTTAACCAAATGGAAAAAGTCGGATTTGATGTTACCTATTTACCATTGGATGAGCACGGACAGATTCGCATAGAGGATGTTAAAAGTGTCATTCGCCAAACAACTATTCTGGCGTCCATCCATCACGGGAACGGAGAAATCGGCACGCTTCAACCAATAAAATCCATTGGAAACCTACTCCATAAGCATCAAATTTTATTTCATTGTGATGCCGTTCAAACGTTTGGAAAAGCTCCAATCAACTTGCATACTGCCAAAATTGATAGTCTATCGATTGCAAGCCATAAAATATATGGTCCAAAAGGCGTTGGCGCTGTTTACATCAATCCTCGACTGAGATGGAATGCACAAGTGCCAAACACAACACACGAAAAAGGATTACGGCCAGGAACAGTTAACGTCCCTGGAATTGCAGCCTTTGTTACTTCCGCAAAAGCTGTATGTGATGATAGAATAGAGGAACACAAAAGGGTGAATGGGCTGCGAGAAGCGTTAATCACCAAACTAAACCAGTTACCAGTCAACGTCCATATCGAAGGACATCCTTCTGATTTTTCACCACATATTCTTGGGCTACGAATCGATGGAATTCAAGGACAGTACGTCATGTTGGAATGCAATCGTTACGGTATTGCCATTTCTACAGGCAGTGCATGCCAAGCTGGAAGTCAAAAGCCATCACGAACAATGAAAGCATTGGGACGATCAAATGCCGAGGCAAACCAGTTTATTCGGTTGTCGTTTGGTAAACATACTACGGTGCAAGATATTGATATAACGGCTGATACCTTTAAAAAAATCATTGAAAAACTCTATCTTAACTAAGGAAGGCGAGGTACAAATGAGTAATTCGGAAAAGTTCACATCCACCAAGAGGCAAGAGCTAATAGTAAGAAGCTTAAAAGAAGCACAATCACCTATTACTGGAAGTGAATTCGCAAAGACAACGAATGTCAGCAGACAGGTGATTGTGCAGGATGTATCAATTTTAAAAGCGAAGAATAAACCAATTATTGCTACAAGCCAAGGCTATATGTATATTAAAAAGCCTACCCATGATGCAGCACACCAGCTTATTGTAGCCTGTAAGCACAGTCCAATCCAAACGCAAAAAGAGTTGACTATTATCGTAGACCACGGTGTTACCGTAAAAGATGTCACTGTTGAGCATCCAGTATACGGTGATTTGACCGCTTCGCTCATGGTCAGTAACCGGCATGAAGTAGAGCAATTTATTAATAGAATTCAAGACACAAAAGCTGCCTATCTCTCAATCCTGACAGAAGGTGTTCACATGCACACCTTGGAAGCCGATTCAAAAGAAAAGATTGACGCTGCCTGCAACGACCTGCAAACAGCAGGAATCTTACTATAACTGTCACTTGTCGAATAATAGGTAAGAGCCCAAGCATCTCTGCTCGGGCTCTCCATTTATGCCCACCACATATCGGCGGGCTTTTCTGCTATATTAACACTTTTTAAGTTTGCAACTGCCTTGCTGAAGCCTTCGTCAATGGACATAATCGGATCTTCATGTTCGATACTGACAACATAATCGTAACCATATGTTCGCAGCGCACTAATAATATTCGACCACTCCTGAACTCCATGACCATATCCTACCGAACGAAAACTCCATGCACGCGATTGAACATTACCATATGGCTGCATATCCGTCAGACCGTACATGTTAACATTTTCCTGATCAATATACGTATCTTTTGCATGGAAATGATGGATTGCATTTTCCTTACCTAAAATTTTAATTGCAGCTACTGGATCAATACCTTGCCACCATAAATGGCTTGGATCAAGGTTCGCACCAATTGCATCACACGTTGCTTCTCTCAATTTCAGCATGGTATATGGTGTGTGAACCAGGAACCCGGCATGAAGTTCCAATCCAACCTTAACCCCATGATCTTTTGCAAACTGTCCTTGCTCTTTCCAATATGGAATCAGTTTTTCTTCCCATTGCCACTTCAAAATATCCGAGTACTCGCTTGGCCACGGGGTTACTGGCCAATTTGGATATTTTGCCTCCTCGTGGTCGCCAGGTGTTCCAGAAAATGTATTAACAACTGGTACATCCATTAATTCAGCCAATTTGACTGTCTTGACAAAAGCTTCATGTGATTCATCCGCAATCTGTTTATCCGGAGAAATCGGATTTCCATGACAACTAAATGCACTAATCGTTAACCCACGCGTGTGAACCTTCTCCAAATAGTCCGCACGCTTTTCTGCACTCTCCAATAATTCATCTACATTACAATGTGCATTTCCAGGATGACCACCTGTTCCGATTTCAACTGCCTGCAAGCCAGAATCCTTTACATGATCAAGCATCTCTTCAAAGGACTTCTCTGAAAATAACACGCAAAATACGCCTAATTTCATATGTATCACCTTCATCCTAAATTTTTATATCGTTATCCCAGCCTTACACTTTCTCCTGTTTCACTACTCTTATAAATTGCTTCCATTATTCTTGTTACTTGTAAGGCCTGCTCTGGCTTCACGATTAGTTCCGCTTCTCCTAAACAACTGGAAACAAAATTTTCAGCCTGCAAAAGCCCGGCATTATTTTCAGCCTGCGCGAACTTTGCCTCACCACTAAAGAAAGTTCCATATTTGGCTTGATAAAGTTCAAACGGATATACGTTCAATCCACCATCTGCACCAGAAATACTAAGACTTGTAACATCCTCTTTGATATTCGCTGCCCATGAACACTCAAGCATTAAGGAAACACCATTTTCAAAGGTAATATACGCCGTCACATGGTCATCTACATTGAATGTTTCATGGTCAAAAGCACCCCATTCGTTCAACTGATTTGGTGTTTTACTTAATCGATTGTACGTCGTTCCCATTACCCAGGCAGGCTTTGGATCCCCTAGCAGCCAAATGGCTAAATCAAGAAAATGGCAGCCCCAATCTATTAAACTGCCCCCACCTTGCAAATCTTTATTGGTGAAGACACCCCAACCTGGAACCTTCCGTTGTCTCATTGCCTGCACGCGCGTAACCAACGGATCACCAATTTCGTTATTCAAAATTGCTTGCTTAGCAACGCGCGCTTCCTTTGTATGGCGATAATGGTAGGCAATCGATAAACGTGTATTTGTTTTCTTAGAAGCAACAATCATTTCCTCGCACTCTTTTGTCGTGATTGCCATAGGTTTTTCACACAAAACATGCACGCCTGCTTCTAATGCACGAATCGCAATTTCTGGGTGAAATTTATTTGGTGTACAAATTGTTACTGCATCCACCGTTTCAAACAATTCTGTGTAATCTTGAAAAACAAGCGGAATGCCAAACTTATCCGCTACTTCCTGAGCGCGTTCGATATTCAAATCCTGTACCGCAGTGATTTCCACTTTATCCTGCAATTTCAGGTAAGCAGGTAGATGCCGATCCTGTGCAATACCGCCTGCACCAATGATTCCCATTCTTAATTTCGTCATAGTAGAATCCTTTCTTTCATGTAAAATCACTAATTTTTTATTACCTCTAACGGTTTCGCATTTCCGTATTCATGTTTAGGTGTATTTGTATTCTTTGCCCATTTTACGCCATTTTTGATTACCTGTTGAATTTCCTTATTGTGATAGGTAGGATATGTTTCATGACCTGGTCTAAAATAAAATATCTTCCCTCTTCCACGCGTAAACGTTGCTCCACTGCGGAACACCTCACCACCTTCAAACCAACTAACAAAAACTAACTGATCGGGTGCCGGAATATCAAAATGCTCCCCATACATTTCTTCTTTTTCTAGCTCGATATATTGGCCAAGACCTTCTGTAATCGGATGACTCGGATCAACAACCCAGAGACGTTCTTTCTCATCCGCCTCGCGCCATTTCAAATCACAACCAGTGCCCATAAGTTTTTTAAATACCTTGGAAAAATGAGCTGAGTGCAATACTACTAAACCCATTCCGTCGAGTACGCGCTGCTTTACCTTTTCGGCAACCTCCTCGGTAACTTCCTCATGTGCCAAATGTCCCCACCAAACAAGAACATCCGTCTTATCCAACACTTCTTCGGTCAGTCCATGTTCTGCTTCATCTAATGTTGCAGTCTGTGTATTAAATCCTTCTTCCTGTAAAAAGTCCGCTATTGCCCCATGAATTCCAGTTGGGTAAATTTCTGTAACCTTTGGATTTTTCTGTTCATGACGGTTCTCATTCCATATTGTAACGTTCATTCCACTTCACCTCGTGTGTTTTTTATTTTAAAAGATCGATTAAATTATCTCGATTAGTTTTTGCGCTAGTCATTGGATCCTGATCAAAATCTTCTTGTTCCACAACAAGCCAGTCAATGTGCTGATTTTTTGCTACGGATAGTAGGTCTTTCATATCAAGCATTCCCTTACCAATTTCAATGCTTTTCTTTTGTCCACTTACTTCTGTCATATCTTTCATGTGCAACGAAACAATGCGTTCTCCATACTTTTCAATAATAGTTTTCGCATTATAGCCAGCATGAATAGCCCAAAAGCAATCCAATTCCATTTTAACAAGATCAGGATCTGTATTTCCAAAAAGCAGATCAAATCCTGTGGTTTCGTCAAAATTTTTGAACTCAAAATTATGGTTGTGGTACCCAAATGCCATTCCATTTTCTTTACAAATATGACCGATGGCATTTAGTTCCTCGGCAGTCCGTTTATAGCTGTCACCTGTATTTCGTTTTTCTTCCGGCAAATACGGACAGATGATTAAATCGTTATCAATTTCATGGTTATATAGAATCACTTCTTTAAGCTTATCACCTTTTAATAGATCAAGAGCCGTATGGCTACCCGCCACACGAATTCCCTTCTCCTCCAACACGTTTTTCACTTGATTTGCGGGCGTTTCAAAAAAGCCAGCAAACTGTACAGCATCATATCCCATATCAGCGACCTTACGCACAGTTCCCAAAAAATCCTTTTCCGCCGCCACGCGTACAGAATATAACTGTAATCCAATGTTTCCCATACGTCATTCTCCTCTACTTAAGATTCCATGACTGATAAGATTATTTTTCAGAATAACGCGGCGCCCTTCTAAATGTGACAAAGCGGCTGCATCATTTATTTTGGTTAAATTAATAACGTCTTTTTTTGTGATAGATGGCTCTATGCCATTGCTGATTTTAGCTACCCATTGCTCTAATGGCAATGGTACAGACGACAATTGTTCCTCTAAAGTAAACCAATTTCCGTCACCATGGTGAATGCTTTTCAGCTGAACTGTTCCATCTGTACAAAGCAATGTCCCTTCCGTTCCGTATAGTTCCAACTGAAACGGACTTCCATTCGACACGAAGCTTGTCTCGATTATACCAAGGGCACCAGATGCATACTCCACGATAACTGCTGCACTATCATCTACCTTTTTTCCAGCGCCTTGTTGTAGGCGAGAATAAACAGCCTCAGCCTGGCCAGCTAAGCGGTTAGTCAAATAAATCGGATGTGCGCCTAGATCAATTAACGATCCACCACCGGTCTGCTCTTTATCAAAGAAACGTGCCGGTAACCATCCTTGTGTTTCCCCTTCTGGTACCACAGCACCATTATGTGCAAGTCGGCAACGAATCATCGTTAACGTTCCGAGCCAGCCTTCATCTAAAGCTTTTTCTGCATACAAAAACTCTTTTTCTGTTAATCGCGGTAACGATACCATTAATTCAACATCGTGCTCTGCAGCAGCATCATAGATGTTATCACATTCCTCGGCAGTAAAAGCCAACACTTTTTCCGTAAAAACATGCTTCTTATGCGCTGCTGCTGCCAAAATAATTTCTTTATGCAAATTTGTCGGGGTACTCACGATAACAGCGTCTATTTCCGGATCAGACAAAACCACTTCTAATTCTTTTTCAAATGGAACACCCAGTTCATCGGCCCATTTTTTTCCGCGTTCACTATCTTCATCCCAAACAAGTTCAACCGTTAACTGATCATTTTCATGTACCGCGCGGGCATAATCATCCGCATGTACGTGCCACCTACTTAACAACGCTACCTTCATATTCGTACACACTCCTTAATCGAAATAGACTGCCTTTCCTGTTCTCGCAGATTCATAGATTGCCTCTAAAATTTGTGTAACAACAAGAGCTTCTTTCGGTTTTACAGTTTGTTCTGTTTCATTCAAAAGACTTTCAATCCAAAGCCGAGCCTCTAGGTCTGCATCACTCTCCGCTTCACCGTCATAAAAAGCAACACCACTATTATTCAACTCAACATTAGTCGTGTAAAGCTTACCAAATTCTTCCCCATTAATGCGCAATCCGTCCTTCATGTCTGCGCCACCTTTAGTTCCGCTTAACGAGCACTTCGCTTCATCAACCTCGAGTGAATTCAGAGCCCAGCTTGACTCAAGTACAATTGTTGCACCATTTTCCATCGTGATAAACCCGAACGCCGAATCCTCTACCGTGAATTTTTCTGGATTCCAAGGGCCCCATGCATTGGCGGCATCCTTCTGTTTTCCTAATTTATGAAACGTCGATCCCATCACAGACTTCGGCTTGTAGTTATCCATCATCCATAACGTTAAATCAAGTGCATGTGTCCCAATATCAATTAGTGGGCCACCGCCTTGTTTTTCTTCATCTAAAAATACACCCCATGTTGGTACTGCACGGCGACGAATCGCATGTGCTTTGGCAAAATAAACTTCACCCAAATCTCCTCGCTCGGACACTTTACGTAAATATTGACTATCTTGTCTAAAGCGGTTGTTATAGCCAATTGTCAGCTTTTGACCAGTTTCCTCTGCTGCTTCAATCATGCGTTTTGCTTCTTCAGACGTTTTGGCCATTGGTTTTTCACACATCACGTGTTTTCCAGCTTTCATTGCGGCAATAGAAATTTCTGCATGTGAAATATTTGGTGTACAAACATGTACCACGTCAATCGTTGCATCCTGTAATAATTCTTTATACTCTTCGTATACCTTGGCGCCAGACATTCCATACTTATCCGCTGCAACCTGTGCTTTTTCTACTTCACTATCACAAAACGCCACAAGTTCTACCTGCTTTACTTTCTGGAGACTGGGAAGGTGTTTGCCGTTTGCAATACCTCCACACCCAATAATAGCAACTTTTAATTTTTTCATCATTTCATCATCCTTTTATTCATAATTATTCTTTTACAGATCCGGACGTTAAACCGGAGACAATTCTTTTTTGGAAAAATAGCACCAAAATTACGATTGGAATGGTAACAATAACTGTCGCTGCAGAGATATCTCCCCACGGAACAGAAAATTGACTTTGATATAACGAAATCCCAACTGGAACCGTGCGCCATACATCTGCAGTGTTAATTGTTAATGCAAACAAATATTCATTCCAAGCAGCAATAAACACGAGAATTCCAGTAGTAAATATACCTGGTGTTGCTAGTGGTAAGATAACTTTACGAAATGTTTGAAATGGGCTTGCTCCATCTAGTTTAGCAGACTCCTCGAGCTCAAATGGAATCTTTTGGAAGAAGGTTGACAAGATCCAAATCGATAACGGTAAACTAATTGTTATATATGGAATCACCAGTCCCAGGTAACTGTTACGGAGACCAAGTCCGGTGATCAGGTTAAACATTGGTGAAATAATCGCAATCTGCGGAAACATCGAAGCCGCAAGTACGACACCTAATATCAGTCCTTTTCCTTTAATTGGCAACCTTGTCACCGCGTAAGCTGTAAAAGAAGCAAATGTTAATGACAAAATTGTCGTTAACGACGCCACAACAAAACTATTTAACATATAACGCAGTAACGGTCGACTCGTTAATGCCGCGGTATACGATTCAAGCGATGGGTTACTCGTAAACCATTTAAATGATGAAAAAATTTCACCTGGTGGTTTAATTGACGTTAAAAATACCCAAATAAATGGAAACATGACAAGGAACACAAATACCACTAAAAAAATATAAAACCCAATTCCTGCTTTTTTATTCATTTTCTCCCCCCTTATCTCGAACGACCTGCGAATAGTTCCGACCCGATTAGTTTTACATAGATAAAACTAATGATTGCCACACATAAGAATACGATAACGGAAAGTGTAGAACCTTCCCCAAAGTTCTGTTGGGCAAATAATGTTTTATAGGCGTAAATCGATATCGATTCCGTTGCATTGGCTGGTCCTCCGCCAGTTAAAACGTAAATTAGATCGAATACACGAAATGCGTCTAGCGTTCTAAACAGTAACGCAACTAAGATAGACGATTTTAATAACGGCAATGTAATGCCCCAGAATTGCTGGAATTTATTAGCGCCATCCACGTTTGAAGCTTCATATAAAGATGCTGGTATCGTTTGGAGACCTGCTAAAAGCAGTAAAGCCATATATGGTGTTGTTTTCCAGACATCGGCCAGGATTACCGAGAACATACCACCATTAGAAGTCGATAATAGCCAGGATGCATCAGGAATAATATGAAAAACCTGTAAATAGTGGGCGACAATACCAGATTGTCCATCATACAAAAAGCCCCACATCATGGCAGCAACGGCTGTTGGAATTGCCCATGGAATCAAGACAGATGCCCGGATAATACCTCTCCCCTTAAAGGCCCTATTGATGAGAAGTGCAATCGCTAAACCTAAAACCAATTCAAAGACAACTGATATTATTGTAAAAAACGTTGTATTCCACAACGATTTCCACATTCGTTGATCTTGAAAATAATTAACGTAATTATCCAGGCCAACGAAATTTGATTTCAGGATAGTTTCACTAGTACTGCCTATTAACCCAGCAGTTTGTTTAAACTGCTCACTTAGCTTATCGTCACTGGCAGAGTCAGCAATTTTCATCAAATCTGTTTGATAGCTGTCTAGAGCTGATCGATAGGATTCAGCAAAATCATTTTCTATCTCTATATACTTAAGCTCTTCGTTAGTAACAGGCTCATAGTTCATCAGCATCTGATTGATTTTATCAACCTTCTGCTTCACTGCATCATCACTTAGCAAATTACTGTGAAACTCATTGATCCCTTCCTCAATATTCGTAATCGTTTCTTTTACCTCAGGCTTTTCAGCAGAACCTTCTAAATCCTCCAGTTGGCCCTCAATATAAAAGTAATTATCAAGATAGTTTTCAAGATCGATATTCGAACCCAGTAATGTCTCTGATCGTGCAGGATCATTTAGCCTGTAATCGAACATACTATTCCAAAACGATTGAGCAACCGGCCAAAGAACAACTACAATTACGAGAATCAATGATGGGATCACCATCGTATAGCCAAGCTGTTTTTCATTGAGTTGAAATCGTGGTTTTTTCCTGTTTGCCATTTATAAAACCCCCTTACCTATAGAACGAATAATATGTATTTAATGATAGATTGATAGAAAGGCAAGATAGGTTACCCTATCCCGCCTTATTTTATTGTCTAACAGTATTTCAGTGCCTGGTGGCTATCCTTCTTACTCATTAACCGCTTCTGTAATTTTTGCCTGCATATTTTTTGCAGTCTCTTCTGCAGTTTGGTCTCCAGTTAAGGCCTTTGATAATTCAATTTGCATAATGTCAGAAATTTTTGGATAAATTGGCGTTACTGGTCTTGATACAGCACTTTCCAATACTTTTGTAAACTCTGGATTTGCAAATAATGGACTTGCCTCTTTCACTTCTGGATCGTCATACAGCGCTTTAAGCGTAGGTGCACGTCCTCCATGGATTGCTGTGATTTTTTGCCCTTCTGTACCAGTCAAAAATTTCACAAATTCCCATGCTGCCTCAGGATGTTCAGAATAACGGTTAATCATTGCCATCCATCCACCTAGACTAGACGCACTACCTGCATCACCTGCCGGTAAAGTTGTGATTTTTGAGTTACCAACAATTTTCGAGCGTTCCTCGTCAGCTGCAGATGCTTGCATGTACGGCCAGTTTCGTGCAAATACAGATTTGCCTTCAATATATGCAGTTTCTGTTTCCACTTCTTTAAAGTTTAAAATGTTATCAGGTACAAAATCTGAGTTTACAACATCTTGCATTTTCTTAATAGCCTTAACCGTTTCAGCGCTATCAGCTACGACGTTGTTGTTTTCATCAATAATTTGTCCACCGTAAGATGCAATATACTCAATTGCGTTAGTTATTAAGCCCTCATATTGAGCTGCTTGCATGATATAACCAAAATCTGTTCCTTTTTCACCTTGATATTTTGCAGCCATTTCCATTAACTCGTCCCATGTTTTTGGAGGTGTTTCAACAATATCAGATCTGTAAAAAAGAACACCCGCATCTGTATAGTTTGGCATTGCCCATTGTTTCCCATTATATTTACCTGATGCTACTGTTCCTGGGAAATAGGCATCCATATCAATTCCATCTTTTTCAATAAAACGATCTAGTTCTAATGCATAATCTGCTTGTCCAAACTCAGCAGGCCAGATCACATCTGCATTGAAAACATCAATTTCAGTGCTTTGTGCACTGAAGGCAGTTACATATTGATCATGTGTCTGTCCGCTATCAGCTGGCATTTCACGATATTCCACATTAATATTTGGAAACTTTTCCTCAAATGCTTCAATTACTAGATCAATAGCACCTGTCGAATCAACGTTACGGGCATAAACAATCGTAACTTCTTCATCAGTTGCTTCATCTGCTTCAGTTGATGTATCATTATTCGAAGTATCTTCAGATCCAGTCTCACTACCAGAATCTGAATTACTACATGCTACTAATAAGGTGGCCAAAACAACTATCCACAAAATACCTAATCCTTTATTTACAAAACCCAAAACATTTCCCCCTTTATTAATTCCAGCGTCTAGGCGTTCTCTCTCCTCTTGCATTACCTGTCTTTACTCACTAACTGCTTCTTCTATTTTGGTTTGCATGTTACTTGCAGCTTCTTCAGCGGTTTGTTCTCCAGCTAAAGCTTTTGATAGTTCGATTTGCATAATGTCAGAGATTTCTGGGTAAATTGGCGTTATCGGTCTTGGAACAGCGCTTTCCAATACTTTAACGAACTCTGGATTTGCAAATAATGGACTAGCTTCTTTTACATCTGCATCTTCGTAAAGAGCTTTTAATGTTGGCGCAGATCCACCTTCAATTGCCGTAATCTTTTGACCTTCAGCTCCAGTCATGAATTTCACAAACTCCCAAGCTGCCTCAGGATGTTCAGAATAACGATTAATCATTGTCATCCATCCACCTAAAGTAGACGCACTACCTGCATCACCTGCTGGTAGGGTCGTAATTTCTACATTACCAGCAACTTTTGAGCGAGACTCATCAGCTGCAGATGCTTGCATGTATGGCCAGTTACGAGCGAATACTGATTTCCCTTGAATAAATGCTGTTTCTGTTTCTATTTCCATAAAATTTAAAATGTTGTCTGGAACAAAGTCTGAACCTACTATTTCTTGCATTTTTTCGATAGCTTTTACCGTTTCAGGGCTATTCGCTACTACGTTGTTTTCTTCGTCAACAATTTGTCCACCGTAAGATGCAATAAACTCAATCGCGTTAGTAATTAATCCCTCATATTGAGCTGCTTGCATGAGGTAACCAAATTCTGTTCCTGCTTCACCCTGTAATGCGCTAGCCTGTTCGATTAGCTCATCCCAAGTTTCTGGTGGATTCTCAACGATATCGGAACGGTAGTAAAGCACACCAGCATCCGTGAACTTTGGCATTGCCCATTGTTTCCCGTTAAATTTACCAGATGCTACAGTTCCTTCGAAATATGCATCCATATCAATCCCATCTTTTTCAATAAAACGATCCAATTCTAATGCATAATCCGCTTGAGCAAATTCGGCTGGCCAGATAACATCAGCATCAAAAACGTCAATTTCAGCACTTTGCGCACTGAAAGCGGTTACATATTGATCATGTTGCTGCCCTGTGTCAGCAGGCATTTCGCGGTATTCCACATTAATATTCGGATGAGATTCTTCAAAAGCAGCAACTAATTTTTCATTTGCACCAGTTGTATCTACACCACGAGCATAAACAATCGTTACTTCTTCATCAGAAGCTGCATCCGCTTCAGTAGATGTATCATTATTCGAAGTATCACCAGATTCTTCCTTACTTTCCGTATCTGCATTATTACAAGCTACTAATAAGATGACTAAAACAATTATCCATAGACTACCCAAACTCTTTTTCCAGATCTTCAAAATGGTTCCTCCTTTATTGGTTTGATTTCACTGTTTTGAAATCTTTCAAACTCAATTTTCAAAAAAATGAAATCGATTACATCCTGGTTCCAATTATACAATAAGTTAGTCGGATGTCAATAATTTCTGAAATTATTTTCTGAATACTAGATAACACCCGCACTTTTTCTTGGGAAGCAAGCAATTCAGTCGACTCCCCGCCATGTTTGTGAGTCTACTTCCGCAAGAATCCACCTTCTGAATTAATCACTTGTCCCGTGATCCATTCTGCCTCATCGCCTGCCAAAAATCCGATTAAACGAGCGGCATCTTCAGGCATTCCCATTCTTCCCGTTAAAAATTGTGATGAGAGTTCCTGCCTGCTATCAGCAGTCATCCAACCAGTATCTGTCGGCCCAGGGTTCACCGCGTTTACCGTAATACCAAGGTGGGCGACCTCGGCCGACAATGATAACGTAAATCCTGATATAGCAGCTTTCGTTGCGCCATAAGCTAGCTCTTCAAGCATCGGACCTTGTGCCTGGCCAGAGGTCATATTAATAATCCGACCCGCTGAACCCTCAGCTTTCTTGAATCGTCGTGCAAACTCCACGCACATCAAAAAAGCAGCGCGCATGTTGACTGCATAATGGTTATCAAGTGTTTGACCATCAAGTTCCTGGTATCCATCCCTCGTTGAATAGGCAGCATTGTTCACCAAAATTGTTGGCAATCCCAACTTAGACTCAACCGTATCCAACAATTCAAATGGGGCATGTGAATCAGATAAGTCAATTTCAAACCCTGCACAGCGAACGCCTAATTCAAGCATTTCTTTTTGAAATGTTGTCGACCATTCAGCTGCCGCTTCCCAATAGGTGAAGAATATAGCACACCCATTAGCAGCAAGCTTGCGGCATGTAGCTGCACCAATACCATGTGCATGACTCACGCCCGTTACGACTGCAATTTTTTCCTGCACAAATAATCATCTCCTTATGTAGACTCACGAATAACTAGTTCGTGGTCCAAAATAATACTTTCAACTTGCTTGCCCTGAATTTTATTAATAACCATGTTTGCAGAAATACAACCCATTTTATACATTGGCTGTGAAATAGTCGTTAATGTTGGATGTGTCATATTTGAAAAAGCAATTTTATCAAATCCAACTAATGCCATGTCTTGTGGAACCCGTAAGCCTGAGAAGTTGATTTCTTTTAGTGCACCAATCGCCAAAATATCAGAAACAGCAAATACGGCTGTCGGCCGATCATGCAAATCCAGTAAACGTCTCATCGCACGCTTACCATCCTCGAAATCCAATGATTCTGTATTACAAATCCAGTCAGCTTCAATATCTAAGCCAAACTCATTCATTGCTTTTTCATAGCCACGACGCCGTTCACGTGCATATAAAAATTTTTCATCTGAATTGATAAGTGCAATTTTTTTCTGACCAATTTTAATCAAATGCTTTACAGCGTGATACGCGGCCAATTCATTATTAATCGTGACATACGAAATGCTCGCATCCTCATCAAACTCACTACATTGAACAATTGGATATTGGCTAGCAAGCTCTATCAACTTGTTCTTATTTACTGAAGGGTCCATGGAAATTATCCCGTCTGCCAAACGATTTCGTATTAAATTAAAATAAATTGACTCCCTGTCCGGATTCGAATCTGTTTCACATAAAAGAATATTGTATCCGAGGTTTATCGCGGTGTCTTCAATGCCATTAATAATATCTGAATAAAAGGGGTTTGAAATACTCGGGATTAAGACAAGAAGCAACCTGCTTTCGGAGTTTCTCAAATTACGTCCAAGTACACTCGGCTCATAGTTCAATTCCTCTATTGCCTGTTCCACTTTCAATCTTGTCTTTTTTGCAACTGTACTACTATTATTAAACACCCGTGACACTGTCGCAACGGAAACCCCAGCCCTTTGAGCCACTTCTTGAATGTTTGCCACGTGAGATCCCCTACTTCCAACGTATTTTTGAAAACGATTACATATAATCTTATTCTTACAGGCAATTTTTGTCAACACCATCATCATTTACTTAAATGACAGTATAATTATAAAGCACACTATATACTAACAAAAAGGATCCTTTCTATTAATTCATAAAAAAAACCATAACCTAGAATATCTAAGTCATGGATTTCTTATTTTTATTACGTGTTCAAATTCTGCTCTTTACAAGCTCTTCAACGCTTCTTCAATCTGCACATCACCGGTAACCATTTCAAATGCTTTATGATAGGCATTAGGCTCATGGATTGCAGCAATCATGGTTTTAGCTACGTCTGCACGTGGAATTGAATCACGTTCAACTGTTTCCCCAACCTTGATTTTACTTGTGCTTTCATCGTTCGTAAGACCACCCGGACGCACGATTGTGTAATCCAATTCCGTGCCTTGTAGATATTCGTCCGCTTCTTTTTTCATTTTCAGATAATGATGCATTGCTTCTTTTCCTTTTTCAGGCTCTCCAAGCTCTCTTCCAGCACCAATGCTACTCAAAATAATAAATTTCTTAATGCCTGTTTTTTCGGTTGCTTTCATCAGATTAATAGCACCATCTCTGTCGACTGAGGTTGTTTTATCTGGTCCCGTTTTACTACCAGAACCTGCTGCAAACATGACAACATCCATGCCTCTTACAGCATGACCAACATCACCTTCAAGGTCAGCAACTACCGAAATTCCACCTAATTTTTCCATCTCCGGCTTCTGTTCCTCATTCCGAATCATCGCATGAGGTTCGTGTCCATCCTGTTTCAAATACTGAATAAGTAAACGACCTGTATGACCATTTGCTCCAGCTACCAATACTTTCATTATATATCTACTCCCTCTTCTATAAAAATCGTATATATAATATGTTGCCGTTAACAGGCAGTATTAAACGTTAAAAGAATAACCGAAGCTCTATCCTGATCCGTAATGCTAAACGGCGAGAAAGTTTTATACCTCACTGACTATTCAGAGTACTGAACCGCTCTTACTCATTTTTTTCTTTATGATCAACAACCAAATTTTCATCTATATCCTTTTTATCATAGTTTTCACCAAAAAACTTTTTCATTTTCGCATTAGCTTCTTGTTTTATGGGCTCATCAATATGTGAAAATATTTGATATACTGCATAAACAATTACTGCACTATCATCGGTTAACCCAATTAGTGGTATAAAATCTGGTATTAAATCAATAGGCAAAATTAAATAGCCGAGCGCACCCGCAATCGTTAACTTAGCAGATTTGGGTGTATTCGGACTTTTAAACGTATAAAACAATAACAAGCTATAATACGCTATTTTTGTTCCTAAAACCTTCGCATAATAAAGCATTTTAGCACCAAATTTATTTTCTGAAAAATATTTCTGACTCCCTTTAATTGCTTTAACAGGGTCAAATTTCGCTAGTTTATCTTTGTAGCCTTTGTTCTCTGACATAATAACCCTCCATATTTCAACAAAATAATAATCTTATGCTATATGGTAGAGTTTCTTACCTGAAAATGCAATTTATAAACCAAAGAATGACCGAATTTGAACGGCCATTCCTTTTTTCTGAATTTATAATTATTAATTAGTTACTTACCTTAACACCATACGTTCGTAACCAATAGTCAATCTGACACAAGTGAGCAATCAACTGCGGGCCTTTCATTAATTGACCATACCATGGTTCAGTAAACTCTTTTCCTTCACTATTGACAATGGCTTCTATACGATCCCGTCTCACATAATTGAATAACGGCGAACTAGAATCTGCCAGAATTTCTTTCATCCAGTTTATTACTTGCCGGGTATACTCTGGTTGAAACGTTTTAGGATACGGGCTCTTTTTTCGGTACAATACATCTTCTGGTAACAGACCTTCCAAAGCCTTTCGCAAAATCCCCTTTTCTCTTCCATCCAATATTTTTATATCCCATGGAATATTCCATACATATTCAACTAGTTTATGATCTGCAAAAGGAACTCTAACCTCAAGACTCGCCCCCATACTCATCCGGTCCTTACGATCTAACAGCTGGGCCATAAACCAATGCATATTCAGGTAAAAAAGCTCACGGCGCCGCGTATCCTCTTCACTTTCTCCATCTAAGTGGGGTGTTTCATTGATTGTGTCTTGGTAACGATCCATGACATAGGATTTTAGATTTAATTTCGTTTGCCATTCAGGGTGAAGTAGGTCGATCCTTGAATCCAAGGACTTCATCCAAGGAAAGCCATCCCCCTGTGCGCTGGTGGGGTCATGGAACCAAGGATATCCACCGAAAATTTCATCTGCACATTCTCCAGACAAACTAACCGTCGTATGCTGCTTGATTCGCCGACAGAACCATAATAACGATGAATCAATATCAGCCATACCAGGTTGATCACGTAACGTAACCGCTTCTTTTAATAAATCCGCCAAGTCAAAGCCAGAAATCACCTCATCATGGTGATCTGTTGAAAAATGATCGACTACTTTATCAATCCAGGGCTGGTCGCTCGAAGGCTGAAATTTACTTGCCTTAAAATGCTGATCATTCCCTTCATAATCCACCGAAAAGGTTGACAATGGCCCCCTCCCATTTTTTTCAAAGTAGTCAGAGGCAATAGCAGTGATTGCGCTCGAATCTAGACCACCTGATAGAAAGGTAGATACTGGAACATCCGCAACCAATTGACGCTCGACAGCATCGACAAATAAATCTCTAACTTTTTTAGAAGTTTCCTCTACGTTATCCGTGTGTTCATGACTTTCCATATTCCAATACCGCCAAACGCTTAATCCATCCTTCGAAAAAGTTAACGAATGACCCGGCCTTAGTTCCTTAAACCCTTTAAATAACCCGTGACCAGGTGTTCTTGACGGACCAAGTCCAAAGATTTCCGACAAGCCCGTGTGGTCCACTTCTGCATCCACGTCATCATGTGCTAAGATCGCTTTTAATTCCGATCCAAACAGAAAACGTCCATTAGCTTCTAGAAAAAACAGCGGTTTAACACCAAGCCGATCCCGCGCCATAAATAGCTGCTCTTTATCCGGGTCCCAAACCCCAAAGGCATAGATACCATTTAAGTATCGAACACAGTCCTCTTTCCACTCGATATAAGCGGTTAGTAAAACTTCCGTATCTGATGTTGTGTGAAATTGGTATCCTTTATTACGCAAATCAGTCCGTAATTCTTCCGTATTGTACAATTCTCCATTATATACAAGTGTGTAAGTAACACCTTTATAGTCCTTACTCATCGGCTGTTTTCCACCTTCAAGATCGACAACCGCGAGTCTTTTGTGACCAAACGCAGCATGTTGGCTCATCCATAGCTGTGAGTCGTCTGGACCTCTTAACGTCAGTGTTTCTGTCATTCTCTTTACTATAGATTGCTCAGATCGAACGTCCTTCTGCCAATTAATAATCCCAGTTATGCCACACACAATAGTTCATCCTCCCACGGTAAACTTCTTCTCCATGGACATTTTATGCAACCAGTTGGGTAACTGTCACTTTTGTTATCAAAAGCTCAGGGCGCCTTGAAAGTCACGACAAGCATAAGCAGAGCGGTGCAGTGTGCGTGCTTTGCTCGCGCGGAAGCGAACTGCTTATGTCTCGAGTGTCTAGGCGCTGGAGCTAGGAAGTTAATCGCCAAAATAGTATACTTTCTTTGCTCTTAGTATAAATGATTTTTTTCTAAAAACTCTTGCATAAAGTTTACTGAACATTTATACTGTTAAAAATTACTTTATTGATAGAAAAATCCAAATAAACTACCCTAAGCAGTATTATATAATTATTTTCATACCGAATATGGTATAAAACTGTTAATTAATTACGGAAAGGAGAGGATTGAATTGGGACAAGGTGATCACAAAGAAGTAATCGATGAACTAGATAAAGATATCATCAAATTTCTATCTGCCAATGGTAGAATGTCATTTAATGAAATAGCTACTCATTTAAATGTAACCGAAAAGACAGTTCGAAGCAGATACAATAATATGGTTGAAGATAACATTATCAAAGTAATTGGTGTCGTAAATCCGATTGAGTTAGGGATTCGGGTTGGATCAATCATCCAATTAAAAGTAATTCCACAAAAAATAGATCAGGTGATTGAGAATTTGAACAAAATCAGTGTGATTCGATATGTTTCAGCAACAACTGGCGATTATCAATTATTGGTACAGTTAAATGTTCGTGACAACGATGAGCTAAACGAAACCATAAAGGCTGTCCAACAAATACCCAGTATTAGTTCAACAAATGTACTTCTACAAACAGAGGTTTTTAAAAATACATTTGATTTCATTTAAAAATAAAAACCTTTTATAATAAAAAATCGGAATATTCATTCTACCAGGAGGTTAACCACATGTTTAAAATTCTAAAACAGTTAACAGAACTTCAAGGCCCTAGTGGGTTTGAACAGCCTGTCACATCTTACATCAAAGAAAAAACTACTCCATTATGTGACGAAGTAAAGGTTGATGCAATTGGCAACGTCATTGTTAAATTTAAAGGAAATAAACCAGGGCCAAAGGTTCTTGTAACCGCCCATATGGATGAAGTTGGTTTCATCGTTAAAAAGGTAGAAAAAAATGGATTAATTCGATTTGAAAAACTTGGTGGACACGATGATCGAATCCTACTTGCCCAAAAAGTAACGGTCCGAAGTAAAAACGGACCAAAGCTTGGAATAATCGGTACCATTTCCGCTCACTATCAAAAATTTGACAATAACCAAAAGGTACGAGATTACCGGCAACTATATGTAGATGTTGGCGCTAGTTCGTTATCTGATGTGGAAAAAATGGGAATAGAAGTTGGCGATCCGATTACTTGGGATTCCCAGGTTGCGTATTTAGGGGATGAACAAAATGGAAAAATTGTTGGTAAAGGGTTTGATGATCGAGCGGGTTGTGCCGTTTTAATTCAATTACTGGAAGATCTTCAAGATAAAGACTTTTGCGGTGAAGTTATCGCACTTTTTGCTGTCCAGGAAGAGGTTGGTTTGAGAGGTGCAAAGGTCGCGCTTGCTAACCTTGAATTTGATATAGCGATAGCGCTTGATACGACCGCCGTCAGTGATACACCAGAAGATGTAATGGATAATTCCCTTCAAATTGGCGGCGGGGTAGGCATAAAAATCATGGATAGCAGCTTAATCTCCCATCCTGCAGTCAAGGACAAACTCGTTGAATTAGCAAAAGCAGAAAAGATACAGTATCAACTCGAAATATTTACTGGAATTGGAACGGATGCAGGTGCAGTTACCTTAGCAAATAAAGGTGTTCCAACGGGAGTGTTATCGATTCCTTCAAGAAACGCTCATTCTCCAGTTGAGGTGATTGATCTTAATGACTTGGAGTCCGTTAAAGAACTTTTGACCGCCTTCATAAAAAATGACAATCGGAAATCAGACTTCCTATTTTACTAAGACAAACTATAAAGAGAGAGGACGATAACCCATGAAACGATTAAAATTCGGTCTACTTGTAACGTTAGGACTTTTGCTAAGTGTCTTTATGGCAGCATGCTCGACTTATGACAACGAGAAATCGTCTAACAACCCAGAAGAAAAGTCAGCAGAATCATCAAAAGGAAGCGAAGAAGTTGAACAGGTTCTTAATTTAATAAATGGAGACACCATTCCCACAATGGACTCTGCACTTGCCTCTGATGTATATGCAATGCAATTTTTAAATGCCAGTATGGAAGGTTTATATCGTTTAGGTGAAGACGCGGAACTTAAGCCAGGAATCGCGAAGGATCACACAATAAGCAAGGACGGCCTAACGTGGACGTTCACCCTACGCGAAGATGCTGAATGGTCAAACGGAGACCCTGTCACAGCACATGACTTCGTATATGCTTGGAGGCGTGTTGTGAACCCAAAAACTGGCTCTGAATATGGTCCTTACATGATGGGTGATGTTATTAAAAATGCAAAGACCATCAACCAGGGAGAAATGCCAATCGAAGAATTAGGTGTAAAGGCTAAGGGTGATTACACGTTAGTAGTAACGCTTCAAAAGCCGATACCATATTTCGAATCTCTTACAGCTTTCGGTACTTTCTTACCGTTAAATCAAGAATTCGTTGAAGCACAAAATGGTAAATACGGTACAAGCACCGAAACGTTGTTGTTCAATGGACCATTTAAACTAACAGAGTGGAAAAGCACATCGACTTCCTGGAATTTAGAGAAGAATCCTGATTACTGGGATGCTGAAACGGTGTCACTCGAAAAACTAACCTATGATGTTGTAAAGGACCCACAAACGGCAGTAGATTTATATGAAAAAGGTGAAGTAGACCGTGCTGCAATTTCTTCTGATTTAGTAGATAGATATTCGTCACATGAAGATTTCACCGTCACACCAGAAGCAGGGCTATTTTATCTAAAGTTCAATCAAACCAGCTCTGAAGCACTTGCGAACAAAAAAATTCGTAAAGCAATGAGTACAGCAATTAACAAACAAAATTTAGTAAACGAGATACTAAATAATGGATCGACGGTTTCCAATGGATTCATTCCAAAAGGTTTTGTAAAACACCCCGAAACTGACAAAGGTTTCCGTGAAATTAATGGAGATCTAGTAACCTATAATAAAGAAAAGGCGCAAAAATTATGGAAAAAGGGTCTTGAGGAAATCGGCAAGGAAAAGGTTGAAATCGAGATTGTAAGTAGTGACAGTGCCACGACAAAAACGATGACCGAATATCTTGCTAATCAGTTAGAAACCAATCTACCAGGACTATCAATCACATTAAAACAAGTACCGTTTGAGCAGCGTATTGAACTAGGTACGAGTAAAAATTATGATATTTTACTCGGGGGATGGTCCCCAGCTTACCTTGACCCATACACATTTCTAAACGTTTGGTTAACTGATGGGGCAAACAACAATATGGGGTATTCAAATCCAGAATATGATCAGTTAATCCAAAGTACCGTAAATAAATTAGCGCTTAATCCGGCAAAACGTTTTGAGGCGTTCTTAGAAGCTGAGAAACTATTGGCTGAAGACGCCGCAGTTGCACCACTATACCAGAGCGCCCGTGCACAATTAATTTCACCTAAGATTGAAGGGGTGATTACCAATCCTGCCGGGGCTACCTATGAATTCAAGTGGGCAAAAGTCGCCCCTGTTGAATAATTGGGTTGCCTCTAGTCAAACAATGCTAACCCCCGAATATAGACGCTTACGAATGCGTTCATATTCGGGGGTTTTTGTTAATTTACAGTCCAGGTCGATTATCCAAGAAATTTCGATAAGCAAATCCTTTAACCTGATCCTCAGAGTAGTGTTTAAGTAGCTCATTAATTAGATTTTGGTAGTTTGCAGCATCTTCCAAGCCCGTAACGAATGATGTGATCCCGTCAAAATCAGAACCAAAACCAACATGCTTCACTCCACCAAGTGAACATAAATGATCGATATGTTTTAGTAAATCAGGTATCGTCGCAGTATCTTTTTCAAAATTAATAAACGGTGGATTAAAAACAACATGAATCGTACCATTTTTTGCAAACATTGCTTTGACTTGGTCATCATCAAGATTTCGAACATGGTCACAAACTGCTCGAGCGTTTGAATGGCTGGCAATTGGGTATTTTGCTAACTCCATGATATCCCAAAATCCCTTAACCGTTAAATGGGAAACATCGGTATATACATAATTTTCATTATTGAGTTTCACTACTTCTTTCCCGAGAAGTGTTAACCCTCCGCCACGCGGCTCTTCTGCTCCATCGGCACAAAGGTTTGCGTTATTCCAAGTTAAACCTACTGACAAAACGCCCAGACGATATAAATGACGTAGCTTACTCAAATCATTACCAAAAGCATCTGCACCTTCTAATGTTAGAACAGCACCAATTTCATTTTCTTGTAATGCGTCAAGATCTTTCCACGACTTAATGTGTTTCATATCCGGATTATTTTCAAGAACCTCTGTGTAAAATAAATCAATTTGTTCTAAGGCATGCTGCCACTTTTCGTTAGCTGGGACATCCGGGTGAATAAATATGGCAAAAAACTGTGCCATTGATTGTCCGGCCCTTAAATTGGTTAGGTTATTATTCAAGTGTTTCGAAGCCAAATAATCAAGTGTACCGACTTTAATAAATTTACCTCGTTTAGCAAGTTGCATTTTCAGTAACGCATCACAATGTGTATCAATAATTTTCATTTAATAGCCCCTTCTTGTTAGCTTATTAATCTATATGCTAGAGTGACACAGATAAAAAATCAATAATTAGAATTAGGTAAAGCAGTATTGAATAGTTCCGTTACCATATTCGATGCCAGAAAAAAAGGTACCCAGTAGCGCTAACTACTCAAGTACCTACGATTTTTATTTACAGAAAAATTGTTCTAGTCAGATGTATCTTATTCATAATTTGGCAGTATCAGTACTTCTACACGCCTATTTCTGGCCTTATTAACTTCACTGGTATTAGGCACGATTGGATGGTATTCCCCAAAACCCTTTGCACTAAACTTTTCAGGATCAAGTTCTGCATTTTCAAGCAATAAACGCATAAAGTGAACAGCTCGTATAGCACTTAGCTCCCAATTAGAATCAAACTCATCATTATGCATTGGACGATTATCCGTGTACCCACTAACTACAATATTTCTCGGTGGATCAGTAACTAAGAAGTTAGAGACCTCTGTTGCAATTTTAGTTCCCGCTTCTTTAACTTCAGCACTTCCAGAATCAAAAAATACATCATTCAAAATGGTGATCAGTAAGCCTTCGTCACCCAGTTGCGTTTCTAACACATCTGATAAGTTATTAGAAATAATATATGCTTTAATTTTTTTTTCAAGATCTTTTAATTCATTTATTTCTTTTTCCTTATCGCTTACTGCCATTTCTTTTTCTTCCTCTTTTTCTGTTTCTGTCTCAATCGGAACTTCATTTTGATTATTTACGGGACTATCGTTGTACTCAAGCACACCATTCCCACCTGAAAATTCACCGCTAAAAACACGCGCAAGCTCCTCGAATTTTTGTGCATCGATACTGCTCATGGCAAATAAAACGATAAATAATGCAAGTAGCAGGGTTAAAAGGTCTGCATATGGGATTAACCATGACTCATCTATATGCGTCTCTTTACGCTGTTTCTTTTTGCGCATTGGTTTCCTCCTGTTTAATTTTCATTAATTCTTTTGGTGAGAGATAGGAACCTAATTTATCTTTAATGATTTGTGGAGATTCGCCATTTGCTATCGATAATATCCCTTCCACCACTACATATTTAATCTTCGCTTCATTCTTGGACTTTTCTCGTAATTTATTTGCAAACGGATGCCACAATACATAACCTGTAAAAATGCCCAGTAGTGTTGCAACAAAGGCTGCGGAAATTGCGTGACCTAACGCATCTGTATCCTGCATATTCCCTAGTGCTGCAATCAAGCCAATTACGGCACCAAGCACACCTAAAGTAGGGGCATATGTACCTGCTTGTGTGAAAATCGATGCGCCTTCCTGGTGCCTTTCCTCCATCGCATCAATCTTTTCCAACATAACATCCCGAATGAAGTCAGGAGATTGACCATCTACCACTAATTGCATTCCAGAGCATAGAAACGTATCATCTGTCTCCTCTAGTTTACCTTCTAGTGACAAAACACCCTCCCTGCGGCTAAGCTCTGCCCATTCCGTAAACATGTCAATGACTTCTTCTATGCTTTTGTTTTTACCTTGTTTAAAAATAATTTTAAAAAGTGTTGGCACTTTTTTGAGTGTACGCATTGGAAATGCAATAAAAACGGATGCGGCAGTCCCTCCAAATATAATCAAAAGTGCTGCTGGATTTATTAATGCAACTGGGCTGACCCCTTTTAAAGTCATCCCAACTCCAATAGCAATGGTTGCTAATATCACGCCAATGATCGATGCCTTGTCCACTATCTAACCCCCGATTTCAACTACATTCATATAAACTATATCGGTATTAAATATAAAAAATTAACAACTAAAGGGAAATTAAAGGAAAAAGAACCCCTAACTTTAGCGAGGCCACTGAAAAAGTTAAATATAGTACAAAATATATGGATTTGCCATCGCAACTTCGAATATACTACGCTTTCCGCGGGCGAGTGTCGAGCCTCTTCGGACTGCCGTCCTGCGGGGTCTCACCGATCCCTTGCTTCCCGCAGGAGTCTCCGTATATTCGAGATGCTAAGTTAAGGTGACCAGTTGATTTTTTAAAATCCACCACTTTTTCAGTAGCCTGAACTTTTGCAGCATCTGACTTTAACCGAATTAGCCCAAATTTCCGAAACAGTGTTTATTCCTTTACACTTGAATTAGGTTAATGAAATAATATAACCTATAAATCCGACTAATATTGTAGGAATAAAACTAGGAGGTTTACTAATGAAGTTGACTGACCTTAATACAACTAAAGAGCGAATAGAAGCATTAGAGAAGAAAATAAAACCTTTTACAGATAGAGCCCAAACATACGATGAAGATGGTTCATTTCCATTTGAAAACTTTGACGACTTAAAAAATATTGGTTATCCAGCATTAACCGTTCCAAAAGAATATGGCGGTTTAGGTATTTCACTATATGAAATGCTCCGTCTTCAAGAAACCCTAGCAAAAGCAGACGGTTCCACAGCACTTTCTATAGGCTGGCATATGGGGATCACTAAATATCTGGGTGAACATCATATTTGGGTTGAGGAAAAGTATCAGGCGTTTGCGAAGGATGTTATGGAGACTGGAGCCCTTTTAAATAACGCTGCAACAGAACCAGCTACCGGGAGTCCTACTAGAGGTGGGAAGCCTGAAACAGTTGCTAAAAAAGTTGGCGATGAATGGGTGATTAATGGGAGAAAAACCTTCACAACACTTGCCCCAATTTTAGATTACTTTGTTGTTAGCGCCTCTATTGATGGGTCCGACAAAGTGGCAAACTTTTTAATCAAACGAAATAGAGAAGGCATCGAAATAGATGAGACATGGGACTCTATAGCGATGCGTGGGACTGGTAGTCATGACCTTGTATTGAAAGAAGTCCATGTAAATGAAGACGACCTTGTGCAATACTTGACACCTGGCAATAAACCAGCTACTGGTTGGCTGTTGCATATACCAGCATGCTATCTTGGAATAGCTCGCGCAGCACAGGAATACGCGATAGAATTTGCTACAAGCTATTCGCCAAACAGTATTGAGGGGACTATTTCTGACCTGCCTAATGTTAAGCAAAAAATTGGTGAAATGGAATTAAAAGTCATGCAATCACAGCATTTCCTTTATTCCGTAGCAAAGAAATGGGATGAAAGCAGCGATGAAATCCGTCAGGCGATGAAGCCAGAACTTGGAGCGGTTAAACTTTCAGTCGTAAATCAAGCTGTAGAAACAGTGGATTTAGCCATGCGTATTGCTGGCGCCCGCAGTTTATCCAAACAAAACCCGTTGCAACGCTATTATCGAGACGTCCGTGCTGGATTACACAACCCGCCAATGGACGATATGACCATCGTGCAACTAGCCACAACTTCCATCGCAAGGCAAAAAAATACGGATAGGTAACACAAATATGTGTCCTATCCTTTTTTTGTCAACATATCGACTGTGACCAGGAATCGCCCGATAATGCACCACACGTTATTGCAAAAAATCCTCTACGCGCTTCACATACTTACTCTTATCATAGGAAAAATACAGTTGACTCGCTAGCTTAACAGGATCGCCAAAGAAATACCGTTCATATAATGTTTCGCGCGTACCAAATGAGCTCATTGTTAAATCCCAAGCTAATCGAAAAATCCGTACGCGATCCTCTGCATTACGAGACTTCGACTGTAAATATTGATCCAAATCCGCACGCACACCAGATTTAAATGTATCTTCAGTAGGAATCGACATTAACCCACTTGCCCCCAATAATTGTATGATCTCAGTAAACCGTGGATAGACACGTGGAAATGTATTAATCGCAATTTGCAGCGTGGTTCGGTCTGGTCGCATAAATCCCCAATTATCTATGCGCGCATCAACTTCTGACTTTACCACCAAAGCCTTCATCGTTTCCAACGCTACAATGATTTCAGATACTTTCTCCTGAACATGCTGATATTCACTGATGTTAATCGTGTCGATAATAGATTGTACAACTCCTAATACGAATTCCGTTTTGATAATCTGTCTGGAAACAGCTTGATGCAATGTAAAAGGCTGAAACGAACTTGCTCCCATAAATGAATTCGAAACTTCCATGTTGTCATAGTAAAATACACGATCCCATGGTACTAATACATTGTCGAATACAACAATCGTATCCATTTCCTCAAACCGGGAGCTTAATGGGTAATTAAAGGCAGAGACGCCTCCCACAAATGATTCCCTGCAAACGAACCGAAGTCCTTCACTATTACTAGGTATAGAAAAGGCAAATCCATTCGCTTTATCAACAACTCCTCCAGCTGAAAAGACTAATATTTCGTCCGTTATTCCGCCTTGCGTCGCCAGAAGTCGGGCACCTTTAACCACGATTCCCTTCTCAGTCCTTTGAACAACCTTTGCCGCAATTGGTTCTTCAGAGTCTTCAAAATAAAATTGCGTTCTATTTACTTGTGGATCAATAAAAGTATGTGTCATGGATAAGTCTTTTTCGCGTGCGTATTCATAGAACTTTGTTATGTTCTCAGGAAAGCAATTTTCTTTTCCCTCTAACAACTTCGCTGAAGAAGCAAACGCCATTAAAACAGTGTTCATATAGTCAGGACTTCTCCCCATCATTCCATTGTTTAACTTAGCCCATTGCTGAACCATCGCTCGTCTTTTAACTAGATCCTCCTGAGTCTTTGGCTGTAAATACGAAATCCCTATTTTTTTCCCTGTCAACGGTGACAGATATGTCATAACATCCTTCATCATTTCATCATGTTGCAAGTCATATAAAGCTGCTTGACTTTTCATTACACCCTTAAATGCAGGATGTTCAGAAATATCCCCGGTTACCTGTTTCCCATCAACCCATACATTATTTTTCAACTTATCAATTCGATTAATATAGTCATTTCCAGTTATAGCTGGCATACATACACCCCTCAAAAAAAATGGCCAAAAAAAAATTCATTCATATATCAATTTAGTTATATCTTATTTATAAAGCTTCTCTATCGTTCCAAATTTCTGGGTATTGTAGTTCCAATCAAACAAACAATTAATTATACTAGATTATTTTACCTGCTAAGGATCGTATTTCGCTGTTCATAAACCGTATAACACATATAAATTTGTATCTTCGTGAAAGACTTATTGTCGCTCTAAGTCGATATTTCCCGGGAAATGACAAACAAGATGCATAAAGAAAAGCTCAGGGCGCCTTGAAAGACACGACAAGCATAAGTAGAGCGGTGCAGTGTGAGTGCTTTGCTCGCGCGGAAACGAACTGCTTATGTCTCGAGTGTCTAGGCGCCGGAGCTAGACAGATAATCGCCAAGATTTTATACTTTATTTGCTCTAAAAAAAGGCCGCCAGCGCTAATTCGCTGGTGGCTCATCTCTCACACGTGACTATCTACTTATAATCGGCACGCCTCCATAAATCCTCGAAAAATCTTCATTGAAGTCTCATCACCAAAAGCTGCCATCCTTTCGGGGTGCCATTGCAGTCCAAGCGCAAATCCATGTGCGTCACTTTCAATCGCTTCGATAATCCCGTCATTCGCTTTCCCACTAACAACAAAAGGGGCAATCACCTTTCGATTTGCCTGATGATGCATTGTGTTCACCTTTAACGTATCTACACCAGTTAGACGATGCAAAAGACTTCCTTCCAATACAGTTACATAATGAGATCCATGTCCTTTTGGTGCCTTCTGCTGGTGCTGTAATAAATCACGATCAATCTGCGAATAAATATCCTGGTACATATCGCCACCAACAGCAATATTTAAGATCTGACAGCCACGACATATTGCTAATATCGGTTTCCCCATTTCAAGCATTTTTTTCATCAATAAAATCTCAAATATGTCCCTTGAAGGTATAATAATTCCGAGATTTGGGTGCGGCTCCTCTCCAAATAATGTTGGATCAATGTCACCACCACCTGTCGCATATAGGCCATCGATTGAATTTGCAATCTGTGTAATAGTTGCTTCATCAACCAGATTAGGTAACATGATTGGTACCCCGCCAGCCTGAACAATCCCATTGACATTTTCCGATGCAACCATATATTCTTCTTCGTTTATATCCATTGAAGAAGTAACTCCTATCATCGCTTTCATTTGCCTGCCTCCTAAATTTCTCGAAAAACAAAGCCGTTAGTTCTTATGCAGAAGAACTCCACATGACAACTAACGGCTATTATATTCCTATAAAAAAGGAATTATTCTGCTACTGAAGCCCACTTGTATTCATAAAGTGCGCCAAATGTATTATTTACAACGCCTTGCATCTTAGGAGAAATCAATTGTGCTCGAGCACTTTGATAAACCGGTGCAATTGCAGCATCTTCAAATAGAATTTTTTCTGCTTCTAAAAACGCCTCATAACGTTCAACAGGTTTAAGCGCTAGTTCTCCTGCCGTTTTTGCAAGTAATTCATCATATTCAGGATTAGAATATCCCATTTTGTTGTTACCACCATCTGTTATAAATAGATTCAAGAATGTATACGGATCCAAGTAATCAGGGAACCAGGATGCAAATTGAATCTGATAGTCCATTTCATCATCCAGCGCCAACCGTTGTTCAAATGGTACTTGTTTCAACGTGATTTCTAAACCAGCAAGATTCTCCTCTAGCTGACTTTCAATGAATACACCCATGTCTTTTGATGTTTCGCTGTCACTGGATAAAAATTCAATTTCTATTGTATCTTGACCCAGTTCTTCTAGACCTTTTTGCCAAAGTTCTTTAGCTGCCTCCGCATCAAAAGTCGATAGTTCTCCACTAGCTTCGCGGAAGTCTTCACCAGATTCAGGCAGCGATACGAAATTTTTAGGAACGAATCCTTTTGCGACAATGGATCCATCATTCAAAATTTCATCAACTAAAGCCTGCTTATTAAATGCCTGGCTAATTGCTTTACGAATATTTTCATTTGCAAGTGCATCCGATGTGGTTTGATTCATTTTAAGATAATAGACGCCCGTTCCAAGTGTAACCTCATAATCCTCATTCGTAGAGTATACATCTACTAGTTCTGAAGCTAAATCAGTACGGTCGAGTTCTTCTTTTTCATATAAATCCACCCCGACTTGCAGATCTTTCACAACATCATACGTCATTTTTTCTAATGTAACTGTTTCCGCGTCCCAGTAATCTTCATTTTTTTCAAAAGTCCAGGACTGAGAAGTACTTTCCCAATCTGTTAATTTAAAAGGTCCATTCGATAATAAAGCATCAGAATTTGTTGCGTAATCAGCGCCTTGTTCTTCAACAAACTTTTGATTTAATGGGTAATATGTACCGAAAGTTGTTAGTGACTCAAAGTATGGAATTGGTTTTTCTAAAGTAACAACCAAAGTATAATCACCTTCTGCTTTAACACCCAAGGAGTCAACCGGCTCTTCGCCTGCACTTATTGCAGTTGCATTCTTAAGTACGCCACCCATCATATATGGTCCATATTCAGAACCAGTTGCAGGGTCTACCGCACGCTGCCACGCGTACACAAAGTCATGTGCAGTTACAGGTTCACCATTTGACCAAACCGCATCTTCACGCAAGGTAAACGTCCAGGTAAGTGCATCTTCACTAACCGTATGTTCTGTTGCAATTCCCTCAACAATTTCCGCATCCTCGCCTAGACGATATAAACCTTCTGTTGTACTACTCAAGGCTTGGAATGCTAATAAATCCGTTGCCAATGAAGAATCCATTGTTGGGATAACGTCTGATGCAGCTAAATTAAATACTTGCTCTACATCGCTAGATTCTTCTGCCGCCTCGTTCGAGTCATCGTCGCCTGCACTAGTACTCTCATCATTGGAGCACCCAGCTATAAATAGACTAAGAAGCAAACCTAGCACCAAAAGTAATGAAAATTTTGATAATTTCATCTGTAATAATCCCCCTTGTTAATAACTAACCTACCATAATGCTTACATTAAACTTATTGTTTTAATTATATTATTTTTCAGTCAATTATACAAGCAGGACTTTTATCCTATTTGCGATTACCATTCTTCAAATAGTAGTAAACTTCCCCTCCAATATCCGCCATAACTTTGGGGGTTGTTAGGTCCTCTACCCCTTTCGATAGAACCGAAACTACCATGGACCGTTTCCCAACATAAAAAATACCAATATCATGACAAACCCGAGAAATAGACCCCGTCTTATGCGCTAACTGCCATTCATTTGGAGAACCTATGATCTCTGAATCTTGTTCTGGAAGTTTAGCAGGCAAACAGTTTTGTAATTGTTGTTTTTTCATTATATCTATCATTTGTTCACAGGCATGCATCGACACAACTTTTCCCATTACCATTTGCTTTAGCATCGAGGTCATATCCGATGCTGTAATTTGGTTACGACCTTCAAGATTGGCTGGTACAACCATCACCTTATTGTAAAACTCACTTTTATTTAAGTTCAAATCTTTCATTGTCTGTTGAATTTTTTCTGTGCCAACTAGATCAATGGCCATATTGGTGGCAGTATTATCACTTTGAATGATCATTAACGTTAATAGGTCATAAATTGATAGATGAGTTCCAGGCGTCATGTATTGCAGCACACCAGATCCGCCTACTAAATCTTCCTTTCTTAATTCCACTGTATCACTCAATGAAAATGCCCTTTGATCGAATGCAGAAAATGCTGCGATTAAAATAGGTACTTTAATAACACTGGCAGCATAAAAGATTTCATCTCCATTACTTGTCCAAGTTTCCTGTGTGTCAAGATCTTCAAGTGCAATCCCCCACGTCCCACCTGCCTGATCTATGATAGATTCTATATTTTTAATTAATTGTTTCATATGTTTATTCCTCCTTAAAAAATACCCTATCTCATTATTCGGCAAAGGTATGTACATTCCTTTATTTTTTTACTGGTTCAACCTCTCCATTACCTCATCAACTACTTCTTTAGTAGAAGACGTTCCACCCAAATCGCGTGTTTTAATCCCCGCACCTATTGTCTCTTCTATTGTATTTAATAACAGTGATCCTAGTTCATCATAACCCATATGATCCAGCATCATTTTTGCCGTCCATAATTGACCAATTGGATTGGCTACCCCTTTTCCTGCGATGTCCGGGGCTGATCCATGAACAGGTTCAAACATAGAAGGGAACTTACCTTCTATATTAATGTTTGCGGCTGGTGCTATGCCAATGCTACCCATTATCGCCGCTCCGATATCCGTTAATATATCTCCGAAAAGATTGCTGCCAACGATAACGTCAAAGCTCGCCGGTTTTGTCACCAAGAAGGAAGATAGTGCATCGATATGGTTTGTATCTGTATTTACTTCGGTAAATTCTTGTCCAACATCATGGAAGACCCTGTCCCAAAAAGGCATACTATAAACAATTCCATTTGATTTGGTTGCACTTGTAATCTTTTTATTTCGAGACTCCGCTAGTTTAAAAGCATAGCGGACAGTCCGCTCGATAGCTTTCCTCGTAAAAACAGCATTTTGAATAGCAATTTCATCCGCGCCCTGATGAATAGTTCCCCCTACTTCGCTATATTCTCCCTCACTGTTTTCCCTAACAACGATAAAGTCAAAGTCTTTCGGATTTGCAAGTGGAGACTCGACCCCTTTTATAAATTTAGCTGGGCGAAGATTAATAACCTGCTCACATTCCCGGCGAATTTTTATCAATAACCCCCATAACGATATGTGGTCAGGAACTAATTCAGGATTACCGACAGCACCTAAGATAATCTGTTCGAATCCTTTAAGATCATCCATTCCATGTTCAGGCATCATCAATCCATTCTCCAGATAATAGTCACAACCCCATGGGAATTCGGTAAACTTAAATTTGATACCACCATGAATTTCAGCTAGTTTCTCTAAAACTCTTATTGATTCAGGGACAACCTCCTTTCCAACACCGTCACCTGGAATCACTGCAATATTATGTATAACCACTTGATAACCTCCCATTCTTTATTATTACTATGATAATTGCTTCGTTAAAAAAGCTCAACTTTGGCACTGTCATAATGACACGAAAACCAAAAGTTGAGCTCTTTCCTAACTTATTTGTTCTTAATAACGCGATTAGTTTCACTTTCCATATGATTATCCGAATTCTTTGTTCCATATTTAGCCATCGATACTTTATACAAAACCGTACCTAACACAACCCATACTAAAACAATAATCCATTCATATGGCCAAATAAGTGCTGAAGGCATCCCTGGCATGTAAAGCAACGTTATTCCGCCAGCCATGACAACCGCAATCCATCCAATTGTTGTACCACCCCGTAGACGAAACGGACGATCCATATTTGGACGTTTTTTACGTAAAATAATGAAAGATATAGCTACCATTAACCATGCAACAACTAATCCAAGACCACCAGCATCAACTAACCAGACAAGCGCAGGACGACCGAATAATGGTGCGATAGTCGATAATACACCGATCAATAAGATTGCTTTATGTGGCGTATTATACTTTGGATGGAGCTCTCCCAACGATTTAGGTAACATACCAGCCCTGGCAAGTGCATAAATTGCTCGACTTCCACCTACATAAAAGCCAATCCAACTTGTCAATATGCCCCCAATACCACCTAGGACAAGAATGTTACCCATCATACGGCTATCTCCAAAGGCTTTCGCCATAGCGTCAGCTGTTACTAAACTTGATTCACTGATCTCAGCGGGACTTAATACTCTTGATACACCAAAGATAACTGCAATATACCAGAATACTGCGAGTACCACTGAGATAATTAAAAATTGACCTATTTTTTTCCGAGGTAAATTGATTTCTTCTGCAGCCTGAGGTATGACGTCAAACCCGACAAACATAAAGGGCGTCATAATCACCACCGTTAATATTCCAGCTATCCCTGTTTCAAACAATGGCTGCATATTTTGGACATTTCCTGCAGCTGTACTTCCTGTGATTAATAGTAACCCCGCTATAATAAGCAGCAGTGTCAGAATAAACGTTATGGCAGTAGTGAGCTTAATCCCACGATAATTGATCCAGGCTATAAGAACAGATCCTAATATACCAACACCTGCCCAAGTAATCGTGACGTCCCAACCTGCAATTGTGTATAAATGGCCCATGCTATACCCCGGAATTAAATACTCAAATACCGTTGGAAGGGCAACTGCCTCAAAAGCTACTACAGAAACATAACCAAGGATGATTGCCCAAGTCGTGATAAATGAGGCGAGCCTTCCCATTGCCAAATAACTATACGCATGTTCCCCACCAGCAAGTGGTATAGCTGAAGCTAATTCTGCATAAGTGAGACCGACAAATATAACCAACATACCACCAATTGCAAAAGCAAATATGGCACCAAGAGAACCCGCTTCCGTTATCCAAAGTCCAGTTGTTACTACCCATCCCCAACCAATCATTGCTCCAAACGCTAGAGCAAGAACATCCTTTCTCCCCAGAATTTTCATTAATCTCTGTTCGCTCATTAATTCTCCCCCTCATAAGAAAAGCGTAGGAGACTGGTTAGGAGCCGCAGCTAGACAGATAAACTTCCAAAAAGTCTCCCCCTTACCCTACAGTTGCTTTTGAACAAACGATATTGCGTCATGAAGTTTTTCAACTATGGTATTAACCTGTGTCTGGCTAATGATTAAAGGTGGTGCAAAACAAATAATATCTGTGCCGCCATATGAAACAGACCGACAAATTACGCCTCTTTCATGTAATGCATCAATCACTCTTAGTGCCACCCGCAGATCTGGCGAGAAACGCTTGTTTGCTCCGGGATCCTGAACGAGTTCTACTGCTCCCAGGAGACCAATAGTTCTTATATCTCCGACAATCGATAGATCCTCTTTCATCTCCCTGAAACCGTTTAACAGTTCCTCCCCCATTATCCTGGCGTTTTCTACCAACCCCTCCTCTTCAATCAGTTCAATATTTTTCAACGCCACAGCAGCAGCAGTTGGATGGCCACTATACGTAAATCCATGGAACAAAGTACCCACCGATTTTTCCTTCAAAACCTCATGTATCTTATCTGACACAACTACTCCACCAAGAGGAAAATAACCACTCGTAACCCCTTTAGCAAAAGTCATCATATCCGGAAGAACTCCCCAATTTTCAAGTCCAAACATTTTTCCCGTTCTGCCAAATCCAGTAATCACCTCGTCAGCAATAAATAGAATTCCGTATTCATCGCAGAGTTTACGGACTTCTTCAAAATAGTCCCCTGGGGGAATTAATACACCACCAGATCCTTGCACTGGTTCCACCAAAAATGCTGCAATCGTCTCTGAACCTTCTTCTTCAACCAATTTCCGAATCGAATTGACTGCCTCGGTAGTGCTTACTTCGTATGGTGTATCAGCATGGAGAAAGTCAATCTCTCTATGCCCTGCCATCTCCCAAAATTCAGGAATCCCCGTTGCACTTGTCGAGGCAATGGCAACTCCATGATAGCCACGTTTAAGGGAAATGATTTTCCTGCGTTCAGATTGACCTTGTATTTTCCAATAGTGACGCACCAATTTTATTGCCGTATCATTCGATTCCGAACCACCTGAAGTAAAAAAAACAGCATTGAGATCTCCAGGCGCAATATCAGCAATTTTTTCAGCCAAAACGATAGCAGGTTCATGACTAAACGTTGCAAACGCGGAACTATACGCCATTTTCTTCATCTGTTGAAAAGCTACTTTCGCAATTTCTTTTCTGCCATGTCCAATATTCACATTCCAAAGAGACGACATGGCGTCAATGTAGGTGTTTCCTTCAACATCTTTTAAATAAATACCATTTCCCTCTTCAAAAATTGCCTTTGCTCCATATTCTTGTTGCTGTTGTATAGAAGAAGTAGGATGGATAAAATGCTTTTTGTCTAACTCAATCAAATTTTTCAAATTAATTCCTCCCCATCGTACGTTTCATTAGTTAAATGATCTTGGCTTTCTTAAAAACGACCATGTCTGCGTCTCTCTAATTATATGTATGAGGGGGTTGGACGATTTATTATTATAAAGTTTACTCATGTAGAGGCTGTAGACTTAGCTACTAGCCCAATTTATTCCAAAAAAAATAGTACGTACCCATAAAGTAGGTCGTACCATTTTTATCGTGTGTTCTAAAAAAGTATTACGAAGGCACCTGAAGCCCTCTTCGCTCAACAACGGCAACCTGCAGCTTCCTTCTTACACAACGCCCCCAATCCTGCACGACATTAATGGAAACCTTCTCCCGTTCAGCAATTTCCTTTACCGACATTTCCTCAATAATATAGTACTGCATCCACTTCGATTGGTTTTCAGTTAACTGAGGTTTAAGTTTTTCCCATAAACCAGTATCACCCAAAGGGCTCTCTGCAACCCGCATAATTGGATAGGATGCTTCGCTTTTCATATAGAGGTCACTATCTTCAAGCCGTGTTTCCTGTTCCTGCTCTCCTTGTTGTTTTCTCAGCAGGTCAATCATCCGATCACGGATCATGTAGGTGAAGTACGTTGCAAGTAAACCTTTATCTGGCCGGCAGGTTTCATACACATTCCACATTGCAACAAAACCTTCCATATGAAATTCTTGTTCCTTCAGGTTTAATTTATAGATCTGATTACGAATTCGAAACCGATTCTGTTTGCACGTTTTTTCAAAATTTTTATTTTTGCTCATCATTATCCTCCTGTATGTAAGCAACACTTTCTACTTAAATGTTCAAGCAATCCTGCTTTATTAGTAATTTACATTATTATAGAACATACGTTCCGATAAGTAAAGTGAATGGAGGGAAATTCAGGAAAAGGTAAAAGGGTGCAGACTTCCACGAAAAAAATAACCACCCGTTATCCCGGATGGTTAGTAAAGATACGATTATTCTTTTGGCATGTAGCCGTTACTTTCCTGAACGATCTTGTTGGCTTCTTCATAATCCTCATCCGCAACTTCAGCATTCAGAATCTGTGGGTCATGCGTAACTTTCTCATTATCAGTAAACATATTTTTCATAATTTCCACTAACCCATTTCTTGAAGAATCTGTTATTCGCTCAACAAACACCTTATCAACTTTAAGTGTTTCAAGCTTAGCCTTTGCACTTTCCGCGTTATTTTCTGTCGTATAGTACGCCTCAATCTTTTGCATGCTTTCCTCACCCTTTCTTCCAATCAATCCTATTTATACTATTACCCAATTGACGATTTTAAAAACAATCAATTTACATTAAAACGCACGAGCTAATCTGCAAAATTACGAAAAAGTGGTCTAAATGAAACGGTGTAAACATACGATAAACAGTTACAAAATGATTATTATGTAGATTTCAATTACGTATCCCTCTTTCTTCTATACATTTATTATTTCTCACATTGGTGTTTGATAATAATTGAAATCGGTAACACTGTATGAAAAAGCTAGTCAAGGAGGATATCGTAATGCCAAACGGGATTTATCAACTAGAATTGGATATTCCAATTAAAAATGTCTGGTCTTTCGTTAGTGATATGAACAACTGGGCTCCCTTGGTTCCAGGCTATATGGATCATAAAATTGTAAGTGACAGACAATCCACATGGAAGTTCAAAGGAGAAGTCGGGATTATACAAAAAACAGTTAGTCTCAAAATAGACATTACGGAATGGCAGGAACCAACAAAAGTAACCTTTGACTTAACTGGATTGAATGAAAACTTCAAAGGGGATGGCTATTTCGAAGCTGAAGCAATTAATGGGAGAAAAACCAAAATAACAGGCTACATTGCAATCTCTGCAAAAGGTATGATGGGACCAATGGTAAACTCTTTTCTTAAATCTTTCGTTCCAAAAACCACAAGGGACTTAACTGAAGCGGTTGCCGCAAAAATAATTGAACTCGAATCTGTCACTACATAAAGTGAAACTTCATATTGAACCAATCGGGCTTGACGGGCAGTTATCCCCACTTAAAATTCCCGGTCTAACCTCAATTTTTGACGTGGGGGTTTTACTGCCCGTCAAACTGCGATAAAGTCTGCAAAACACGGATTATCTTACATCAGATAATCCGTGTTTTTTGGTTTAAAAAGAGGATTGTCTTAAGATGCCAACTAATCAATTTGGAGTCCCCATAAAGCTTATAAAATTTCCCCATAAATACTATCACTCATTTAAATGATTGAAATTTCTGAAACAATTGATTTGTCAACCTACAAATGGTTTACTTTATGTAGGTTGACGTTAAAATCGCTTTTAATAGCGCTTTCAAAAAAATCAGAGAGGAAATGGGGATTATGAGAATATGGAACAGCGTGAACAATTAGGAAAGTCGTTGAAACCACATTGGGTTTGGGCAATTGCTTTTGGTTCAGCAGTAGGTTGGGGGGCATTTGTTTTACCCGTTGATTGGATGTCAATGGCTGGACCGCTTGGAGTTATTATCGGATTTTTGATTGGGGCAGCATTGATGATAATCATTGGTGTAAGCTATGGTTTTCTTGTTGAGAAGCTTCCTGTATCTGGGGGAGAATTTGCTTATGCTTACTATGGGTTAGGCAGATACCACGCCTTCCTATGTGGCTGGTTTTTAACCTTAGGCTATATGTCAATCGTAGCCTTAAATGCATCTGCACTTGCACTTTTAGGTAAATTTGTATTACCATCCGTTATAAAACAAGGTTTTATGTACAACATCGCTGGATGGGAAGTTTATGCCGGTGAAGTTATCATTGCAGGTGTGGCACTGGTTGTTTTCGCATTTTTGAATATACGTGGAGCAGGTTTATCCGGTTTTACGCAGTTTGTCTTTTGTTTATTTTTAATTGCGGGGGTAATTTTACTAACAATTGCAATGATACTCCATCCTTCTAGCTCATTTTCAAACTTGCAGCCTGCCTTCAAACCGGGGATAGGATCGATATCAGCTATTTTGGCCATAGTCGCGATAGCACCGTGGGCGTATGTCGGCTTTGACAATATTCCACAAGCGGCAGAGGAATTTGACTTTTCTCCTAAAAAGTCATTTAAAATAATTGTTCTCGCACTCCTTTGTGCTGGATTTACGTATTCCATGACCATTATTGCTACAGGAGTCGGACAATCATGGATGGGTGCAGTGGCAACTGGATCAGTTTGGGGAACAGGAATGATCGTTGAAAATGCTTATGGAGCATTTGGGATCATTTTGTTATCTTTTGCATTAATGATGGGAGTATTTACTGGATTAAATGGATTTTATATGTCTACGAGCCGCTTATTATTTGCAATGGGAAGAGCCAAGGCAATTCCAAGCGCTTTTGGAAAACTGCATACCAAGCATAAAACACCGCACATAGGCATTCTATTCACGATGGCAGTAACAGTTTCAGCTCCCTTTTTTGGCCGTGAAGCATTATTATGGGTCGTAGATATGTCTGCACTTGGCGTTACAATCGCTTACTTTTATGCATGTTATGTTGCATATAAGCTCTTTAGATGGTCCGACCATACAGTTAAAGGTGACACTGAGGTATCGATTGTCTCACCTGGAAGAAAGTTTTGCTCCTTACTAGGGGTAATTAGCAGTGTAGCCTTCTTCCTATTACTTGTCGTACCAGGTTCTCCTGGATTTCTAGGAAAACCATCCTGGATTGCTTTATTCGTTTGGATCGGTATTGGTGCTATTTTCTTCCTTACTCGACATAAAACCTTTCGGGCCATACCTAAAGCCGAGTTGGATTACTTAGTTTTAGGAGATTATGTAGATAAAGAAACTGCGTCGGACCCTGCTGCACACACTGCAAGTAAATAAGATAAGAAAAGCGCATGCGCCTTGAAAGACACGACAAGCATAAGCAGAGCGGTGCAGTGTGGGTGCTTTGCCCGCGCGTAAGCGAACTGCTTATGTCTCGAGTGTCTAGGCGCTGGAGCTAGACAGTTAAGAAAAGCGCAAGCGCCCGTTAATTGCCGTATGCCCTGGAAGGCTCCGTATAAGATAAAGGAAACACGAAGAGCATAAGCGATTCGATGTTGACCTTATCGTAAGGAGGCGCCTGAAGGGCACTAGGCAATGGGCGCTGGAGCTAGACAGATTTTCGCCAAAATTTTATACTTTCTTTGCTCTTAAAATATCCACTGGGCCGCGGAAAGTGAGCAGTTTCCTGTTCCCTTCTCTATTCTTAGCAATGGATCCGTTACTCTCTTTGGCTTTATTCAGCAAATTTTAGGTTTTTTATTAATAAGACAAGTAAATTTAAAACCCAGGGATTTTAATAGTATCCATGCGTTTTTGTGTGCTACTTATATTGTTATTTATCCTTCTATATTCAGTTGTGATTTCCAACCTTTTTTACATTTTATCCACAGTATCGGAACTATTTAAGCGCATCTATAGCTCTTCTCTTTGACTCCAAATAAAATCTCCGTACCAGTTAAAAACTGGTACGGAGATTTTATGGTTATTTCGATTATTTCTCTACTTGCCCCAAACCCCATGATCCAAGTGTTTGTATTTATCTAAGAAACGTGTAGGCATTTGTAATGCGTCTCTACGAAATGGTGGAGCGAGTTGTGTACCATCCACATAAATGTTGAGAACAGCCGGCTGTCTTTTCTCCAAAACTTCTTTTACAACTGGAGCAATATCTTCTGGTTTGTCAATTGTATATCCTAGTGCACCCATCGATTTAGCTACTTCAGCGAAATCAGGAGCTTCGATATCGGAACCAATAAAACGGTTGTCGTAATAATCTACTTGATTCTTCTTCTCCGCTGCCCATGATTTATTATTAAATACACAAGCAATAACAGGAATGTTTTGTTCAACAGCCGTACTTACTTCATGCAGGCTCATGCCCCATGCACCATCACCAATGATTGCTACAACCGGTGAATTCGGTTCTGCAAGCTGTGCGCCAAGTGCTGCTGGATAAGCAAATCCAGTATTCCCAAAGGTTAATGCTGCGATATGACGCCTTGTTTGATTGAACTTCAAGTATGCGTTTGCAGTTGACGAAACGTTTCCAATATCGGATGAAATAATCGTGTTTTCTGGTAATGTTTTCGTTAGTTCAAGTAATGCGCGTCGTGGGTTAATTGGACTTCCATCTTCCATAGCTAGATCGACCAATTCCTGTTCCCAGTCCTCCTTTACTTTACTCAATTCTTCGAGACGATTTGACTGTCGTTTTGGTGAAGGCAATGCCGCTTTTAATTGTTTATATATTTCATCACTCGCTGCTTTTGCATCTCCAATCAATCCTACTTCAACCGGGTGTGTTCTCCCAATTTGACGCGGATTTATGTCCACTTGAATGATTTTGGCGTTTTTCGGAAAGTAATCGATATCATAGCATGGTAACGTTCCGAAAACAGATAATCGTGTACCAATAGCTAATACCACATCTGCCTTTTTCAAAGTGTGCATCGCTGCTTTCGACCCCATGTATCCAATTGGGCCAACTGCAAGCGGATGATCAGCAGGAAAAGCATCATTATGCATATAAGATACGGCAACAGGTGCTGTTAAATGCTCAGCTATTTTGCCAACAGTATCAACGCCATCTGCATCGACAGCTCCACGACCCGAGATGATAACAGGGTATTCTGCGTCTTTTAATAGTTCCACACCTTTCTCAATCGATGCTGGATCGCCGCTTCCTCTTGCATCCACACGATACTGATTTGGCTTTAGAATTTGGTCCTCAAGCTCTCCATAAAATAGATCACGTGGTATATCGTATAATACTGGTCCACGCTCAGCATAGGCAATACGGAAGGCAGTTCGTAAGCAGTCCGCTACTCGGCTTTTATGTGTTACTCGTACTGTTTCTTTTGTAATATCTTCAAAAATAGATACTTGGTTCGCCTCCTGAAATCCATCCCATCCAATGGTAGGAGTCCCTGCTGATGGTGATATAACAACCATCGGCGTATGTGCCTGATTCGCTGCCGCGACAGATGTTACCATATTCGTAATCCCGGGCCCGTTTTGCCCAATGATAACGCCTGCCACACCAGAAACGCGTGTATATGCGTCTGCCATATGTCCCGCACTTTGTTCATGGCGAACTGGCAAAAACCGAATTCCGGCTGTTGGGAATAAATCGAGCATATCCATAAAGGCAGAGCCGACAATACCATAGACTTCCTTTATATTTTCCGCGACTAGAGTTTCCACAATTGCTTCACTTGGAGTCATTTTCACCTTTTGAGATATTGCTTCTTTTACTTCAACTTGTTGCTTTGCCATTTAAAATTCCTCCTATAATAAAAATTTTATATGAATCTATTAAGAAAACTCCAGGGCGCCTTGAAAGACACGACAAGCATAAGCAGAGCGGTGCAGTGTGATGTCTCGAGTGTCTAGGCGCTAGAGCTAGACAGATAAACGCCAAAAACTGCTTTCCTATTAAGAAACTTCTATTTCTTGTGTACATGTCATTTTTCTTAACTCATCAATAAATAACTCTGTTGTTGATTTTAAAATCTGTTCCTTTCGAAAGGCAATATAGAAATAACGGTAAAAAGATAGCCCCTTGACCTGATAAGCTGTCAATAATTGCAGCTGTTCCTCTTTTATAATCGCATTTTTAGAAATAATAGAAACTCCTAAACCAGATTCAACTGTAGCTTTAATCGCCTCCGTGCTGCCAAGTTCCATTACTACGTTCAACTCATCAATTGACATACCCGCCTGGTTCAAATACTCTTCTACAACGGCCCGGGTGCCGGAACCTTTTTCCCGCATAATAAGAGGTGTATGCTTTAACTGATCCATAGATACTTTTATTTCCTTAGTAGAAAAGTAATTTGGTGCGGCAATTAAAATTAACTCATCCGCAAGAAAGGGTTCGACTATGATTTGCGGATCGTCTATTGGTGTTTCGATTAATCCAACATCGATTAACTGATCTTTAAGATTGGCAACGATTTTATTTGAGTTGGAAATATCCACATTCATTCGAATCAACGGATACAAATCCTTGAATCTCTTTAAATACAAAGGGAGAATGTATTCCCCAATTGTAAGACTGCACCCCATACTTAAATCGCCATGCATGATGTCCTCGATTTTCAGTATTTCTTTCTGTGCGGAATCACTTAATCGAATAATTTCCCTAGCGTATTTATATAAAATGGCCGCCGAATCAGTCATCTCTACTTTCTTAGTCGTTCGCTCAAATAATTTGGTATTCAATTCTTCTTCTAATGCTTTAATCTGAGAGGTAATCGTAGGTTGGGTAACAAATAATATTTTTGCAGCATCTGAAAAACTCTTTTTTTCAGCGACTGCAATAAACGTTTTTAACCTTTCATAATTCATGCCTATCCCCCCTAAAACTTCCTCCAAATTAACCGCATTGAACCCTATAGACTTCGTATCACTGAATCTACCGTTTCCACAAGAAAATCCAAATCTTCTTCCGTACTAGTTAATGGTGGTGCAACAATAATGACGTTGTTCTGACCCGGCACAGTATCACCGTTTTTACCGATGATCAGCCCTTTTTCCTTACATGCCCCGATTATTTCAGCCATCTTTACGTCGTCAAGTGGCACTTTGAATTGTTTAGTTGTTACCATTTCCAGTCCCAGTAGGAATCCGATTTGTCGAACCTCACCAACATTTTCATGATCGATTAACTGGTGAAGTTTACCTAATTTTGATTTCCCGAGCTCTCGTACCCTATCAACAATATTTTCTCTTTCGATAATCTCAATATTTTTAAGGGCTACCGCACATGCTGCAGGATGACCCCCATATGTGGATACATGGCGGAAATGATTATCTTTACCAGCTTCTTTAAAAGCTTCGTAAATTTCAGATTTAACTGCTGTGGCACCGAGTGGTAAATAGCCACTAGTCAATCCTTTAGCCATTGTTACAATGTCAGGCTGAACCCCATCTGCATGCTTAAAGCCAAACATTTCTCCTGTTCGTCCATAACCAGAAACAACCTCATCCATAATCAGCAGTACATTATATTTTTTGCATATTTCTTCCACACGCTGAATGTATTTTGGCGAAGGAATAATCACCCCGCCACCTGATATAAACGGCTCCATAATAAATGCAGCAACTGTTTCCTCGCCTTCCCAAATAATCATTTCTTCAAGTAATTGAGCAGCCTTTAAATCGGATTCCTCGGGTTCACCGCCAAAAATAGATCGATAGCTGTATGGTGGATATACATGCAAAAATCCTGGAACACCTGGATCATATTTCACTCGTCGATTCGCTTGGGCAGTTGCGCTTAATGCACCAAGTGTTGAACCATGATAAGCACGATAACGGGAAATGAACTTGAATTTCCCCGGATTTCCAGTTTGGTTATGATACTGTCGCACAATTTTAAAAGCTGTTTCATTAGCTTCAGAACCACTGTTTGAAAAAAAAGTCTGATAGTTTGCTCCTAGAAGTTCACTAATTTTACCTGCTAGTTTAATTGCTGGCTCATGACTCATCGTTAAAGGAGAATAAGAAAGTTTTTTCATTTGTTCTGCTGCTGCATCCACGATTTCCTGCTGACCATGTCCCAGATTCAAACACCACAAGCCTGATACACCATCAAGAAACCGATTGCCAGTTTCGTCAGTGAACCATGATCCATGTCCTGAGGATGCTACGACTTGTTCTGCATCCGGATTAAACCGGTGCATTGCATTCCATAAATGGGATGTTGTTTTTTCCACTACATTTCCCATATCTGCCTCCGTCTTCATCATTTTGGCCTCCATTCCATTTCGTAAAATGATTGTAAAACTGTAAAGCCTAATAAGCAGAAACTGGATTACTTAATACGGATGCTAAAGGTTTGAAAGACATGTTGTGTGCATTAGCAATTTTTTCGTGCGTTATAGTTCCAGCATGAGTATTCACGCCTTTTGCCAACGTATCATTTAATTCAACTGCCTTTTGTAGTCCCTCATTCGCAAGAAAAACGCCATACTGACTAGTGTTGTTTGTTAGTGATAATGTAGATGTTCGAGCTACTGTACCAGGCATATTTGCAACGGCATAATGAAGTACACCATGTTTCATATAAACAGGGTCATCGTGTGTGGTAATCCTGTTGATTGTTTCAATAGATCCCCCTTGGTCTACTGCAACATCAATGATGACCGAACCTGGCATCATTCCTTTCACCATATCTTCAGTAACCAGTTGCGGTGCTTTAGCACCAGGTATCAAAACAGCGCCAATTAATAAATCAGCCTGTTTAACCGCTTCTTGAATGTTCAATGGATTAGACATTACTGTTGTAACAGCTCCGCCAAACAAATCATCCAATTCACGTAAGCGCTTTGCATTATTATCAATAATTGTCACATTTGCTCTGAGTCCCAGTCCGATTTTAGCCGCGTTCGTTCCGACAACACCGCCACCTATAATGACAACATTTCCAGGCTGAACCCCCGGTACGCCCCCTAATAAAATCCCTTTACCACCTTTTGCATTTTCCAAAAATTGAGCACCAATTTGCACAGCCATGCGCCCAGCAACTTCACTCATTGGAGCAAGAATCGGCAATGATCCATCAGTATTCTGAATCGTTTCATAGGCAATAGCGGTAACTTTTTTCTCCACGAGTGCAACCGTTAGCCCAGGCTCTGCAGCCAGGTGCAAATACGTAAACAAAATTAACCCCTCACGAAAAAAGGTATACTCTTCTGGCTGTGGCTCTTTCACCTTCACCACCATCTCAGCCGACCAGACTTCCTTAGCGGTTGAAACGATTTCAGCTCCCGAAAGTTGATAATCCTCATTAAGGAAACCGCTTTCATTTCCTGCTAAACTCTCTACCAAGACCTTATGCCCAGCATTTACAAAAGCTGTAACACCTGATGGAGTAAGCGCTACCCGTCGTTCATTGTTTTTTATCTCCCGAGGAACCCCAATTATCATCAACACCACTCCCTTAATGAAATATATACCACAACTGCATAAGAAAAGCGTAAGCGCCTTGAAAGACACGACAAGCATAAGCAGAGCGGTGCAGTGT